>DATEKY010000210.1:0-5268 GCA_035277225.1 Xanthobacteraceae bacterium | reverse complement strand
TCGAACGCGCGCGCCACCACCTCCGGCGGCATGCCGCAGCCGGTATCGCCGACCGCGATCATCACGTACTGCCCGGCCTTGCTCTCCGGGAAGGCTTCGGCCCGCTTGTCGTCGAATTCCACGTTGGCGGTCTCGATCGTGAGGCGTCCGCCCTCCGGCATGGCGTCGCGCGCGTTGACTGCGAGGTTGAGAACGGCGTTTTCGAGCTGGCCTGGGTCGACGGTCGCGAACCACAGATCGGGGGCATGCCGCGACTCGATCTCGATGTGCGCGCCGAGGGTCCCGTGCATCAGCGGCTCCATCCCGGCGAGCAATGCCCTGACCTCGGTCGGGCGCGGTTCCAGGATCTGGCGCCGGCCGAAGGCGAGCAGCCGCCGCGTCAGGTCGGCGCCGCGTTCCCCGGCCATGCGCACCGCTTCGGCGAGCGGGCGCAGCCTGTCGTCGAGTGCGCTTGCCAGCACGTCGGCGTTGAGCAGGATCGCGGTCAGCAGATTGTTGAAATCGTGCGCGATGCCGCCGGTCAGCTGCCCGAGCGCTTCCATCCGCTGCGACTGGGCGAGATGCGATTCGGCGCGCTTCTGGTCGGTGATGTCGGCGAGGATTGCGCCGACCGAGGCGATATTGCCGGCGTTGTCGTAGACCGGAAACTTGACCACCAGCACGGTGCGCGGACCGCTCCGCTTGGGGATCGTGACTTCCCACTGCATGGCGCGCCGGCTCTCGATCACGGCGCGGTCATGCGCTTCCATCTGCTCGGCATGTTCCCGGGTCTGCAACTCGCCGATTCTGCGGCCGAGGATGCTCTCCTCGCTGCGCTCGGCGAAGGCGACATAGGCCTGGTTGACGAAGGTGAAGCGTCCGTCGAGTCCCTTGAGCGACACCATCATGGGCGCGTGGTCCATGATCGACTGGAACTGCGCTTCCTTCGCCCGCAACGCCGCGTCCGCTTCCTCGCGTTTGCTGGTCGCGGCGGCGAGCTCCTTGGCCTGCTCGACGTTGCGCCGGTCGGCTTCGTCGCGCATGCGAATCTCGCGCGCGAACATGCGCCAGGCGAACAGCAGCAGCACGCCGAATCCCGCCACGATGCTCGCCGAGATGATCGCGCTCTTCCACCAGGCGGCGAGAATTTCGTTTTTCTCGAGCGAGACCGCGATCATCATCCGCGGCGTTTGGTTTTGCCGGTAGGCGCTGAAGTACTCAGGCCCGCCCGGTTCGAACGGCGCGCGCACGAAACCCGACGGCGCGGCGTCCTTCAGGCGCGCGACGAGCGGATTGTTCTGCGTCGCGGCCTCGGTGAGGTCGGCCGCCCGCGGCTCGCGGAACAGCACGCCCCAAAGCGGGTGCAGCACCCAGATGTAGCCTTTCTTGCCGACGTCGATCGTGCGGTAGAAGCCGCGCAAGCGCTCGGGTTCGAGCGTGGCGACCAGTGCGCCGGCGAAGCGCCCGTCCGCACCTTGCAGCTTGCGGGCGAAGGGAATGGCGAAGTGGCCGCTCGCTTGCCCGCGCACCGGCGGGTCCGCCGCGAGGCCCGGGTCCGCCTCGGTGGAGAGACGGCGGAAGATGTTCGTGTCCGCGCGCGATTGCCCGATCAGCGCCGGCACGGTCGAGAAAATCACAGTTCCGTTGGCGTCGAGGATCGACAGCGCGGCGACTCCGGCCGTCGCCGATCTTGTGGCTTCGAAAACCTGCGCCCAAATCTCGCGTGGATTGCCGGAGGCGGCAGCGCGCGCGTGGTGCAGCGCGAGCTGGCTCAGCGTGATGTCGATCGCATTGATAGTGCGGACGAGGTGATCGTCGAGAATCAGGGCAAGGTTTTCGGCGCGCCGCTGCCCTTCGTTCAGCGTTTCCTGCCGGTTCAGCAGCAGTGCCATCGCAAGCGACGATGCGAGAAGGAAATAGACGGCGAGCAGCAGAAGTCGAACGGAGGCGCGAAGCCGATCTGGTGCGGCGGCCGATGCGAGATTTTCGCTCTCTCTCGTGGCCATCTCGGTATTGGGAATGGGAGCGCCTGCGGGGCGCGTCAATCGGCGAACCGGAGAGTTATACTGGCGGCGGGCATTACGAAACAGGCTCGCTTACGGCGTTCCTATAAGGTCAACTACGTAGCGGCCGTGGCCGGTCGCCGCGCCGGCACCGAGACGACGGCTTCACCGTCCAGCACCAGCTTGCCGTCGACGCGCGCCTCGCAAAGCAGCCGCACGACCCGCCCCTTCTCGGTCAGCTCGGCCACCTCGACAGTGACCTCGACGACATCGCCGATCTTCACCGGGCCGTGGAAGTTCAGGGTCTGCGAGCGGTAGACCGCGCCCGGGCCCGGCAGCTGCGTGCCGAGCACCGCCGAAATGAGACTCGCAGTATAGAGCCCGTGCGCGATGCGCTGGCCGAAGCGCGTCTCCGCCGCGTAGACGTCGCACAGATGCAGCGGGTTGTCGTCGCCGGAAAGCCGCGCGAACCCGACCACGTCGGAGTCCATCACGGCCTTCATCAGGCTTTCGCGCATGCCGACATGCAGATCCTCGAAGCCGAGCACCCGCAGCATTCGGGGATCGACGACCGGTTGTGTGCGCTTCTGTGCCATGGGCGAATACTTGACCAAGTGTTAACGCCAGCCAACGCCGTTTCGATCCGGGAAACAATTGGTCCTTCGTCGGCAGCAGGGACGAGCCCGGTTTTTACCGTGCGTCAGTCGAAATACGCCCGCATCGGACATCCGAAAACGGGTGCAACCCCCGGAGGATTAACCGGATATTCAATGGCTGTTGTTACGTTCCGCCGACTGGGGAGCCGGGTGGGAACGCCTCCAATCGCTGAATCGAGAACGGCGCCGGGCGCCAAGCGTCGGTAATTGCGTACGGGAGCAACAGATGGCTATCGATATGTCGATGCCGGTCCTGGTGGTGGACGATTACAACACCATGATCCGCATCATCCGCAATCTGCTGAAGCAGCTCGGCTTCGAAGACGTCGACGATGCTTCGGACGGCTCGGCCGCGCTCGGCAAGATGCGCGAGAAGCGATACGGCCTCGTGATCTCCGACTGGAACATGGAGCCGATGACCGGATACGAGCTGCTCAAGGAAGTGCGCGCCGATCCCGGCCTTAACAAGACGCCGTTCATCATGGTCACCGCCGAGTCGAAGACCGAGAACGTCATCGCGGCGAAGAAGGCCGGCGTGAACAACTACATCGTCAAGCCGTTCAACGCGCAGACGCTCAAGACCAAGATCGAGGCGGTGTTCGCCGAATAGTGCGCACGGCGGCGGGCGAACGCCCGTCGGATATCCTCCGCCCAACAGAACAACAGCGGAGGACGTTGGGTGGGGCGCCCCGCGTCAGGCGGGTAAACAGCGGCGGGAGAAAACCCATGGCGTTGGCCGATGCGAGCCACTTCGATCGTCTCGTCGAATTTCTGAAGCAGAAGCGCGAGAACGTCACCTTCCAGGACATCATTGCGCTCGCCGAAATCTCTGCGCAATCGCTGCAGAGCTTCTTCCAGGCGATGGACGCGAAGGTCTACAGCGAGCTGCGCGAGATCGCCGGCTACATCGAGTCGATGCGCCATGAGATCGGCGCGCTGCAGGTCAACGACCTGAAGAACTCGCGCATCCCGGCTGCCGGCCAGGAGCTCGGCGCCATCGTGCAGGCGACCGAAACCGCGACCAACACCATCATGGAATGCGCCGAGGCGGTGATGGCCGCCGATGCGAGCGATGCGGTTGCCTACAAGGCGCTGGTCGACGAGAAGATGACGGTTGTGTTCGAGGCCTGCTCGTTCCAGGACATCACGGGCCAGCGTATCGCCAAGGTGGTCGAAACGCTCGAGCACATCGAGCAGCGCGTCGCGCGCTTCGCCGACGTGATGCAGGCGAAGGACATCGACGGCTTCCTCAACGCGCACGAGCGTGCGCGTGCGGAGCGCAAGGAGAAGTTCCTGCTCAACGGTCCGCAGCTCGCCGGCAATGGCGTCGACCAGTCCGGCGTCGACGAGATTTTCGCCTGAGCTTTCGCGCCAGTCCTACCACACCAGCTTTTTGGTCACCGCCTTCGGCGCATGACCTGCTTTGGCGAACATCTCGCCCAGCGTCGCAAGATCCGGATCGTCGCGGTGGCCGAGCTCTTCGGCATGGATGCCGGCGGTGACGAACAGGCAATCGACGCCGAGGTCGTGCGCGCCCTTCAGGTCGGTGCGCACCGAATCCCCGATGGCGAGCACGCGGCTGAGCGGCACGTCCAGCTTGAGCGAGCGCGCCGCGCGCGCCTTGGCGGTCTCGCCGAGCGCGAGATCGTACAGCGGACGATGCGGCTTGCCGGCGTAGTACACCTTACCGCCGAGCGCCGCGTAGGCGTCGGCGAGAGCGCCGGCGCAATAGATCAGGCGGTCGCCACGCTCCACCACGATGTCCGGATTGGCGCAGATCATGAACAGGTTGCGCGCGCGCAGGTCGCTGAGCAGCTCGCGATAGTCGTCCGGCGTTTCGATCTCGTCGTCGAACAGTCCGGTGCAGACGACGTAAGCCGCGTCCTCAGCCGTGCTGAACGGCGCATCGAGCCCGGTGAAGATCGTGTGGTCGCGCTCCGGCCCGATCAGGAAGACGCTCTGGCCCGCACGCTTCAGCACCTCGGCGCGCGTCACGTCTCCCGACGTCATGATGCCGTCGTAGCTCGCCCGCGGCACGTGCAGATGGTCGAGCAGGCGGATGACCTGATCGCCCGGGCGCGGCGCGTTCGAGATCAGCACCACGCTGCCGCCGTTCTCGCGGAAGCGGGTCAGCGCCTCGCAGGCCGCCGGAAACGACGTGACGCCGTTGTGCACCACGCCCCACACGTCGGAGAGGACCGCGTCGTAGTGCGGCGCAAGCGTGGAGAAGTGATCGGTGAGGGCCAGGCGTGTCATGGGGAACTCGTGAGCGCGGGCGGACCGTTTAGGCGATCCGCAAGGTCCGCGCTAGCCCCGTACGCTTCAGCCTTGCGCGCGGCGCGCGATCCCACGGGCGATCTGGCCGATCGCGGTGGCGCGGGCCGCGGGTGCAACCGGCGTGTCGACGCCTTGAACCGGAGCGGATCGCTCGGGCGCGCGGGACGGCGGCGGGGGTGTGCGCGCGGCCGACCGCTCGGCGACGCCCTGCAGCACCTCGGTGCGCACCGGACGCGGCGGCGAGAACAGGAAGCCCTGGCCGAAGCGCACGTCGTAATCGAGCAGGTCGACCACCGTGCCTTCGCTCTCGATCCGCTCCGCGATCAGGTCGATGCCGAAGCGGCCGAGCAGGT
>DATEKY010000209.1:0-2316 GCA_035277225.1 Xanthobacteraceae bacterium | reverse complement strand
CGTGACGTCGCCGGACTCCAAAGGCTGGCGCAGCGAGTCGAGCACCGCCGGCTGGAATTCGGGGAACTCGTCGAGGAACAGCACGCCGTGATGCGCGAGCGAGATCTCGCCGGGCTTGGCGCGCAAGCCGCCGCCGACCAGCGCCGGCATGCTGGCGGAATGGTGCGGCGCGCGGAACGGCCGGCGGTTGGTCAGCGCGCCTTCCTCGATCTCGCCCGCGACCGAGGCGACCATCGAGACTTCGAGCAGTTCGGCCGGCGAGAGCGGCGGCAGGATCGACGGCAGCCGCGCCGCCAGCATCGACTTGCCGGCGCCGGGCGGCCCGACCATCAAAAGATTGTGTCCGCCCGCCGCCGCGATCTCGAGCGCGCGCTTCGCGCTCTCCTGGCCCTTGATGTCCTTGAGGTCGAGCGGCGCCTCCGGCGTCTCGCGCACCTTCGGCTTCGGCCGCATCAGCACCTGCGAGCCCCGAAAGTGGTTCGCAAGCTGGATCAGCGAGCCGGGCGCGATGATCTCCATCTCGGGGCTTGCCCAGGCGGCCTCCGGCCCGCAGGCATACGGGCAGATCAGGCCCTCGTTGCGCGCGTTGGCGCCGATCGCGGCCGGCAGCACGCCGGCGACGGGCGCGATCGAGCCGTCGAGCCCGAGCTCGCCCAGCACCGTGAAGCCCGCGACCGCATCGGGCGGAATCGCGCCGATCGCCGCCATCAGGCCCAACGCGATCGGCAGGTCGTAGTGGCTGCCTTCCTTCGGCAGGTCGGCAGGTGCCATGTTCACGGTGATGCGCCGCGCCGGCAGCGCCAGCCCCGAGGCGATCAGCGCCGCGCGCACCCGCTCGCGTGCTTCCGACACGGCCTTGTCGGGCAGGCCGACCACGTTGAAGGCCGGCAAGCCGGGCGCGACCTGCACCTGCACGTCGACGGCGCGCGCCTCGATCCCTTCGAACGCCACGGTCGCGACGTGCTGGACCATTCTGGATGCCCCTGGCTCGGGCTACTATCGCAGGGTTGTGGACAGCGGGCAAGAACATTTGCAGAACAAAGGGAACTGGGGTAGGTTATTTGCGGTTAAGCTTTCGTTAAGCCCCCAAGCGCGCCCAGCTTCCAACGATCAACGGAGGCCGCCATGATCGATCTGCGTGACGTGCAAGCCGAGTTGAGCTGCGCCCGCCGGATGCGTATCGCCGTCGAGGCTGCGGGAAGCGAGATCGAGGCGCTGGTGCTCGATATGCAGAACCACGCCTGGCAGCGGGTGGCGCTGGTCGACGATGACTACGATCCGCACCTGTTCAAGCGGGCAGAGCCGGCGCGGCACTAGAGCATGACCCCGAAAAGTGGGTACCGGTTTTCGGAAAAGGTCATGCTCCGCCAATAGGCTCGCGAAGCGTTGAACGGGTCGCTATAGCGGCCGACTCGACAAGACCGTTCAATGCGGGCGAAGAGTCTCGCCCATGATTTCTGCCAATAACAATTCTCCGGACAATAACGCCTGGCTGCCTCTCGCCTATGCGGACTGGCAGGACACCTGCAACACGCTGCATCTGTGGACGCAGATCGTCGGCAAGGTGAAGCTGGCACTCGCGCCGCTGTCCAATCACTGGTGGGGCATCGTGCTGTACGTCACCGCGCGCGGCCTCACCACCGGCGCGATGCCGTATGCGAACCGCGTGCTGCAGATCGATTTCGATTTCTGCGCCCACGAACTCGTAATGCGCAGCAGCGACGCGCGCGAAGAGCGCATCGCGCTCGCCCCGATGGCGACGGCGGATTTTTATGCCGCCGTGATGAAAGCGTTACGCTCGCTCGACGTCGACCTGCGCATCTGGACCATGCCGGTCGAGATCGAGGGCGCGATCCCGTTCGAGCAGGATCGCGTTCATGCGAGCTATGACGGCGCGGCGGCGCAAACCTTCTGGCGCCAGCTGGTGCAGGCCGACCGCGTGTTCAATATTTTTCGCGCGCGCTTCCTCGGCAAGGTGAGCCCGGTGCATTTCTTCTGGGGCTCGTTCGATCTTGCGGTGACGCGCTTCTCCGGCCGCGCGGCGCCGCCCCTGCAATCCAACAACAGCGCGAACGTCGCCGCCTGGGTGATGAACGAGGCCTATAGCCACGAGTGTTCGAGCGTCGGCTTCTGGCCCGGCAACGGCGGCTACGGCCGCGCCGCGTTTTACGCCTATGCGTATCCGGAGCCAGGCGGGTGTGGGACGCAGCAGGTGCGCCCGCAAACTGCGGCCTACAACGCAGATATCGGGCAGTTTCTGATCGACTACGACGCCGTGCGCACGGCAGCGGCGCCCGACGACGCACTGCTCGACTT
>DATEKY010000208.1:0-7131 GCA_035277225.1 Xanthobacteraceae bacterium | reverse complement strand
TGGTCCGGCACCTGCCGGCGCCGTCGATGACGACGACGTCGATATGGTCGCGCCGGCGCCGCGTGCGGTCACCGCGGATGCGGCCGCCGCCTGCGCGCGCAAGTATCGCTCCTACGATCCGCGCAGCGGCACGTTCCTGTCGCTCGACGGCATGCGCAAGCCTTGCCCCTGAGCGCGTGATCCCGAAAAGTGGAACCGGTTTTCGGATAAGATCACGCGCCAAGTAAGAGACCTGCTCAGGACTTCCAGCAGTACTTCTCATCCACGCGGTTTCGCGCCCGGTCGGCGCGAAACTTCGTGGCGTTCGCGGCGTCCTTCAGGTAAGCGCTCTCCTTCGCGGCACTCGCCCGCAGCGTGGCGATCGCCTCGACCAGCGCCTGCCTGCGATTGCTCTGCTTGGCCGGCAGCCGCTCCATGAAGATCGCCTCGTAAGGATTCTGCTCGACCCAATCGAGCGCCTTCGCGCGGATCGCCTGCTGGTTCGCGATATCGCAGAACGCGTAGCCGTTGATGATCGGGCCCGCGAGCGTCGAGAAATTGCGGATCGCGTCCTCGACCTGGGCGAGCCCGCCGGCGCCGACGTCGACGACCTGGTCGAGGGTCAGGAAGCGATCCTTCGCGGCGTAGAACCAGAACACCGCGTCGTCGCGCAAGCCGACGTCGTAAAGGCGGATCGCCAGCACCATCAGGGTCATCGGCGTGACGAGCTTCGGCTCCTTCACGATCCGGTCGCGGATCGTGACGATGTCCTCGCGCTTGTTCGATGCGAGCCCGTCGAACGAGCGGCCGACCGCGACACGCGGCGTGCCGCCCGGCGCGCGCGCAGCCTCATAGTAGGGCTGCACGCTGATGCCGACCTGGCGCACAGGTTGGGCATGCGCCACGGAAAACGAGAACGCGGCGGCGCCCGCCAGTGAAGCAAGCAGCCGCCGCGTCGTCATGGCCGCATGATCCCGAAAAGTGGGTACCGGTTTTCGGACCAGATCATGCGCAAAAAAGCTAGTTCGTCGCGAAGCAGTAGAGCAGGCCGTCGCCGCCGGTGCTCTTGAGGTCGGCCTGGCTGCAGCCGCCGCCCGGTCCGCGCGAGGGATGCGAGGCGTTCCACGACTTCGCCGGCGCGCTCTCGTCGAGGCCGGTGCGGTCGGAGTGCCCGACCATCGCGGCGCCGGCGCCGTTCTTGGTCCAGTTGCCGCAGGTGCGGTCGTCGGCGCCGGTAAACGCGGTGCCGTCGGCCTGCGAGCCGGTGAGGATATCGTGACGGTTCGGCGTGTCGCCGCGGCCGTTGATCACCTCGCCCTTCTCGTTCAGCGCGGTCTGCTTGGTGAGATTGTTCGATGCGCCGTGCAGGTCCGCGACGTCCTTCGCGATCACGGTTCCCTTGGCGTTCTGCCACGGGCCGCGGCCGATGCGGTCCTTGGCGTTGACGGCGTTCGCGCCCTGCGTCGACAGGTAGGCGTGCCACGTCTTGCCGCTCGAGCCGGCCGCGGTCGCGAGCGTGGTGCAATGCCGGTCGGCACCGGCGAGCCCGCCGAGGTTCCCGCCGTCTCCGGGTCCCGCGCTGGTGACGAAGAACGTCATCGCGTTCTGCGCTTGCGCGCCTCCGGCCAACGCCATCACCGCCATAGCCGCGCACATCAACGTCAAACGAGTGGTCTTCATTCGCCTTCCTCCTGTTGCAGTGTTGTTATTAAACGCCGACGGCTTGCGAATATTCCTCGTCGGTGACGTATTCCATCCACTCGACGTGCTTGCCGTCGAGCGCTTCTTGCATGGCGATATGCACCATGCCGATATTCGGCGCGGCGCCGTGCCAATGCTTCTCGCCCGGCGGGATCCACACCGTGTCGCCCGCCTTGATCTCGCGGATCGGACCGCCTTTCGCCTGCACGCGCCCGACGCCGGAGATGACGTGCAGCGTCTGTCCGAGCGGATGCGTGTGCCACGCGGTGCGTGCGCCGGGCTCGAAGCTTACGCGTCCCGAGCGGATGCGCGCGGGCGCGGGCGCCTCGATGATCGGATCCTGCCACACGACGCCGGTGAACGATTCCTTCGGCTGCCGGCGCGTCGGGACCGATCCGCTGGGACGAATGTCCATGCTTGTTTCCTCCGCTTTGTATCGGATGTATCGCAGCCGCATGCAGGCCTCGCAAGCGCGTCTCACCGCTTGTTGAACGGCGGAACAGCGGCCGGATTTACGCGAAAAGCCCGATCAATCGCCCGGATCGTGACCGCCATCACATCGCGGCCGAATGGGCGGCGCTATCACCGTTGCAACGATGAACCTCGCGCCACAACGGTACGACCAATTCGTGAACGGCCGCTGCCCCCGCAGCAGGCTTTAAATCCCCCATTGGACGCCCGGCCGCGGCCGGCAAAGGAGAAATGAACATGCGCCTTCTCGCCCTCGCCGGAGCCTTCGGTCTCGCCCTCGTCGCCACCTCGCAAGTCGCAACCGTCGCGGAAGCCAACCCGTTCGGCACGCGCTACTGTGCGCAGTATCGCGGCAACGCGGAGAACTGCGGCTTCTACTCGTTCAACCAGTGCCTCGCGTCGATCAGCGGCGTCGGCGGCATGTGCGTCGTCGCGCCGATCCAGAACGAAGTGCGCATCTACCCGAATGGCCGCGGCGGCTACGTCCGCGTGATCCGCGACGCGATCGACTGAGACCTGATCGCTGAAACAAAAAGAAGCCCGGCATCGCTGCCGGGCTTCTTCGCGTCTGTGTGTCGAAGCGCGCGTTACGCCTGCTGGATCGCCGAGAGCAGCCAGTTGCCGCCGCGTGCACGCGTGAAGGTCCATACTTCGGTCGCTTCCTGCGGCGCCTCGTTGCCGTCGGCGGCTCTGCCGGTGGCGCGATCGACATAGCGGTCGATCAGCGAATAGCGCATCGCGACGCTCGCATACTCCTTGTCTCCTTCGCGCCAGGCTTCCGACAGGTCGCCCTGCAACAGCTTCACGTCGCTGAGCTGGTTGACCACGCCGCGGCTCGCATTCTCGGAAAGCTCCTCGGCATAGTACGACAGCATCTCCGGCGTCAGGTGCGCACGCAGCCCCGCCAGATCCTCGCGCCCGTAGGCGGTCTGGATCTCGCCGAGCAGGCGCTCGAACGTGTCGAAGTCCTGCGGCCCGATCTCGGTCGGCTCGGCGACCGGCGCAGCCGCGCCGCCGCCAAAGCCGCCAAGCGTCGAGCGCGGCGCCTGTTGCTCGTTCATGTCGCGCGGCATCCCGGCGTACGCGGCCTGCGGCTGCGAACGGCGCTGCCACCAGCGATACGCCATGAAGGCGATGAGCGCGATCAGGCCGACCTGCAGCAGCAGGCCGAGCATCGAGGCGAAGCCCGCGAGCCCGCCGAGGAAGCCGTTGCCCATCAACATGCCGATGAGGCCGGCGCCGAGCAGGCCGCCGAGCAATCCGCCGGCAAGACCGCGTCCGAAGCCGCCCGGCTGCGACACCGGAGGACGCGCCGCAGTGGTCGTGTTCATGCCGGGTGCGCCCGGCTGCGTCATCGAGCGGTTGATCGGCGCTGCCGCGTTCGGCGCGGTCGCGGTCGGCGCCGGCGCCGAATATGTCTTCGAGCCGCGCGAACCGGCGCTCATGCGCGGGCGCGCATCGGCATCAGCCGCCACCAGCGCGAACAGGGCGGCGACGGCGAGCACCGCAAAAAGCGGACGGAAAAGTTTCATTGGTCTCTCCCAGCAACCCCGATTGGGGGCGTCCGGAATATCGGGACCGGGGGGTGCTTTGTGAAGAGCCACGCCCTGCGACCTGACCGCGCGGCAGCTACCTCCCGGAACCGGCCGGAAGCGGCTAGGATCGCACGATGCGGCGGCAAAAGACCCCGCTAAAGACGCATAAAAACAAGGGAGGCGACCCATGCGGCCCATTTTGGCGATCGTGGCGTTAACCGTGGCCGGAACGCTGGCTTCATCCCCGGCATTCGCGCAGCAGCCGGCCCGGGCCGACTCGCCACCGACGTTCCAGCCCGAACCGTTCTGGCCAAAGCCGCTGCCGGAGAACTGGGTGCTCGGTCAGGTCGCCGGCATCGCGGTCGGGCCCGATGACCGCATCTGGGTTCTGCATCGCCCCGCGACCCTGCTCGACGACGAGAAGGGCGCGCAGGCGAACCCGCCGCAAACCAAATGCTGCAAGGCGGCGCCGCCGGTGATGGAGTTTGACGCCGACGGCAATCTGCTGCGCCACTGGGGCGGTCCGGGCCAGGGCTACGACTGGGTGAAGAACGAGCACGGTCTGCACGTCGACAAGGACGGCAATGTCTGGGTCGGCGGCAACAATGACGGCGACCAGATCCTGCAGTTCACGCCGGACGGCAAGTTCATCCGCCAGGTCGGCAAGGACGACGGCACCAAGGGCCCGCGCTCCAACGACACCGCGCGGCTCAACCGTCCGGCGCACATGTTCACCGACGACACAGCGAACGAGATCTACGTCGCGGACGGCTACGGCAATCGCCGCGTGATCGTGTTCGACTCGAAGACCGGCGCCTACAAGCGGCACTGGGGCGGCTACGGCAACCCGCCGAACGACGACAAGCTGCCGCCCTACTCGCCGACCGCGGAGCTCTCGAAACAGTTCTCCAACCCGGTGCATTGCGTGCGGCTGTCGAACGACGGGCTGGTCTATGTGTGCGACCGCGCCAACAACCGCGTCCAGGTGTTTCGCAAGGACGGCAGCTTCATGAAGGAATTCCGCGTCGACCCGGCGACCCTGGCGGCGGGCGCGGTGTGGGACCTCGTGCTGTCGGAGGACAAGGATCAGCGCTTCATCTTCGTCGCCGATGGGGCGAACGGACAGATCAGCGCGCTGCTGCGCGCGGACGGCACCCTTCTCAACCAGTGGGGCCGCCATGGCCGCCAGCCCGGGCAGTTCAAGTGGGTGCACAACATGGCGATCGACTCGAAGGGCAACCTCTACACCGCGGAAGTGGGCTTCGGCCGCCGGGTGCAGAAGTTCAAGCGGATGAACTGACGAATATGCCGCAGTGTGGCCGGCGCGGGCTTGACCCGCGCCGCGCCGCAACGGCAATGTCGAGGCCCTGCCGGGGTCGGGAGAGACGACGATGCGTTTCAGTTTTGCTGCCGCCGCGCTTGCGCTGTCGCTGTTGGCGTCGCCCACGCCTGCCGTCAGCGCCTGGGGCTGGGGCGAGTTCGGCATCAACGGCAACGACACCGGCGGGATCATCCCCTGGTCGCCGACGCTGCGCGCTTTCGGCTACCGCGCGGCCGCACAGACCCATTGCGACAGCTACAACCGCCTCGCACGCATCACCAGCGTGCATGCGCGTTATGGCGACTATGTCGGCTTCGAATGCGTCTTCCCGCGCGGCTACGATCCGGTGAAGGCGGGCCAGTTTCATTTCTGGTGGAATTTCTGATTGACGCGCCGGAAGCAGGCGTGACGGCGTCCTGACGGTCGCCGCCGCAATCGAATCCTCAGAAATACCTACGCGAAGCCACAAATCCCGAACACGGCAGCCACAAACCGTTTCTAGCGTCCCGGGCCGTCGGCGACGCGTATCTGTCACCGGCGGGGGCGGTCCCGACCGCCTCAGGTTGCCCCCTGGCTGTCGGTCGGGCCGTCCTTTTTCTTCGTGTTGTGCGTCCGGCCATACCAACGGTCAACGCGTAACGCAGGAGTTGGCTTTCAGGTTCCTCTCGTCGACATGTCTTTTCATGCATGGCGGCGAAAACCTGACGGCGTCAAGTCACGTGGCGTGTCGCATTATTGCCAGTGTCGCGATTCCGAAGTTCGCACCATTTTGCGGCACCCTCGTTTTGCGAGCTTCGGAATCGAAGGACACTGGCAGCTTATTGACCTGGTGTGGCTTTGGTTCAGAAGTCGCATGACGGACTCGCGGCAATGGTGATGCGGACCACACTAGCGCGCCGGCACGTCGACCGGAAAGCAGTTGCGCCGGCCGGACGCGAGGCAGTCGTCAGCTTTCTTTGCCGTGACCATGGCGTCGGCGAGCCAGACGCCGATGCCGACCAGCACGATAAAGCCAACCGCCAGCACGATATTGGCGAGGCGGCGGTCGCTTTCGTCGTCTTCTTCATGCTTTGGATCGCCCGGCTCGCTCATGCGGCCCTTCTAGCGCGGACATTCGCCCGCCGCGAGAGGTGGACCGGCCGACAGATTTCCGCCTGCGGCTTTTTCGCTGACCTCGGCCTCAGGCCGTGCCTACAATGCCCAAAAATGCGCCAGGGAGGACGGGTCAATGCAACGCAGCACCGAGCGCATCCTGACGACGCACGCCGGGAGCCTCCCGCGCCCGGACGATCTCGTGCGCATGATGTGGGACAAGCTTGACGGCAAGCCGGTGGACGCCAGCACGCTCGCGGCGCGCGTCAAGGACGCGGTCGCGGACGTGGTCGCCAAACAGATCGAGGCCGGCATCGACATCGTCAGCGACGGCGAGATGAGCAAGGTCGGCTTCAGCAACTACGTGATCGAGCGCTACACCGGTTTCGCCAACCGCGCGACCTTCGTGGCAACCGACATCGGCAACTTCCCCGGCATCATCCAGAAGCTGTTCGTCGAGAATGAAGGCGGGCGTCACATCGTGATGCCAAACGTCGAGGGCCCGATCGCGTTGCGCGATCCGCAAGCCGTGCAGACCGACATCGAGAACTTCAAGACGGCGCTCGGCGGCCGGCCTCCCGACAGCGCGTTCATCGCCGCCGTGACGCCGGGGCAGATGCTGTTCAATTTCCCCAACCTCTATTACCCGAGCGACGAGGCCTATCTCGAAGCCGCAGGCGCCGCACTTGCCGCCGAATACCGTGCGATCATCGACGCCGGGTTCAACCTGCAGCTCGATGCGCCCGACCTCGCGATGCGCGCGCACTGCTTCACCGGCGACAAGGGCGTGGCCGACATGACGCGTTATGTGCCGATGGCGATCGAGGCGATGAATGCAGCGATCAAGGGGCTGCCGCGCGACAGGATCCGCCTGCATCTATGCTGGGGCAATTACGCAGGTCCGCACCATCACGACATCGAGCTGAAGGACATCATCGCGCCGGTGCTGAAGACCCAGGCCGGCTTCATCTATCCGGAAGCCGCCAATCCGCGTCACGAGCACGAATGGGAAGTCTGGGAGAGCGTGAAGAT
>DATEKY010000207.1:0-2026 GCA_035277225.1 Xanthobacteraceae bacterium | reverse complement strand
ATGCCGGCGCAAAGCGACGGCCCCGATCCAATTCAATGGATCGGGGCCGCAGCGACGCAGAGATTCTGATCGCTTCGCTTATTGCTTGGGGGCCGGAGCCGTCGGCGACGGCGCGCCCATCGGGCGGGTCGGCGCGTTCTGGCTGCTGACCGGACGCGGCGGCTGATAGGGCTCGAACGCCGGGGCGGCCTTCAGCTCATCCTTGGTCATCGACAGGCGCAGCTTCATGTCGGTCGCGTCCTTGCCGGGGACCGGCTGGAACGAGGCCGGATCGATCGCGACGTCCTTCGCGCCGATGCCGAGGAAGCCGCCGACGCCGACGATGAACGCGACGATCTTGCGATCCTTGTCGAAAAGCAGATCGCTGACGTCGCCGATCTTTGCGTCATCGGTGCCGATCACGTTGGTGCCTTTGAACTTCGAGGCGAGGTGCTGATCCGAAGACTGCTTGGTCACGAAGTTCGCCTTGCCGGCGGGGTTCGCGGACGGAGCCGTCGCGGTTGGTGTTGACGTCGGCGCCGGGTTTGCCGCGCTCGGAGCCGGGGTGGCGCTCGGCGCCGGGGTAGCGCTCGGCGGCGGGGTGGTCGGCGGAGTGGTCGACTGCGCGAGCGCGCTGGTCAACGCCAGGCCGCTCACGGCCGCAACGGCCATGATTCGCTTGAGCATGTGTGCCTCCTGTGGGGCGATCTTTCGATAGGTTCCTCGGGTCGCCGGCATGCCGGCGTCCTGCCAAGGAAACGCCGGAACCGGAGCGGTGTTCCCATTCTGCGGCACATTCGCGGAGCGCGATTCGCAAGTCCGTAGCGGCGGCTAACGCGTCATTTCGTGCCGGGCCGCGGTCGTGCTTCGCGAAAGTCCGCGCGCCGCGCGAGGGGTCGCGCAACACTTCCTTAAGTTTATCGACCGTTAATCGGGAGCAGCGTGTGCCGCCCCGGCGGCGCGCGCGGGCGTGGTTTGACGGCCATAAGGTCCCATGATATCCCAAAAAATCCCAGCCGCGGTCTGGAGGGGAAGCGCGAGCGCTATGCGCCGTGCGGTCCGGACCGTGGCGGGATGTCCTTCCGCCGAAAAGCGTCAGGCGGAACAGGGGATTGCGCGCGGGAATGGACCGGTTCGTCTCGAACTTCACCTTGCGCCTCGACGCGAAGGGACGCGTGTCGATCCCGGCCTCCTACCGCGCGGTGCTGGCGCGCGATGGCTTCGAGGGACTTTATTGTTATCCGGCGCTCGACCAGCCGGCGGTGGACGCCGGGGGCAATGCGCTGCTCGCCGAGATCGAGACTCTGATCGAGAGCTTTCCGCCTTACTCGGACGAGCGGGATGCGTTCACGCTCTCGCTCTACGGCACGAGCGAGACGCTGAAGATCGACGGCGAGGGGCGCGTGATCCTCTCGGACACGCTCAAGAGCCATGCCGGCATCACGGCGGAGATCGCCTTCGTCGGCCTGGGACACAAATTTCAGATCTGGGAGCCTGGACGCTTTCGCGCGCAACTCGCGGAGGCCACCGGGACGGTGCGCGCGCTGAAGAAGCAGCTGGGCTCCCGGGTGGCGGCGCACGACGCGCACAAAGCACGGGAATGATGGCGGGCGGCGACGGCAAACGCGCTGTCGCTGGCGGACTGGCCCGTCATATTCCCGTGCTCGCCCGCCAGACGTTCGAGCAGCTCAACGTCCATGACGGCGTCTATATCGACGGCACCTTCGGCGCCGGCGGACATACAAGCGCGATCCTGCAGGTCAGCGGCACGGCGGTCATCGGCATCGACCGCGACCGCGACGCGATCGCGGGCGGCTTTGCGCTGGTGGAATCCTCCGAAGGGCGGCTCACGCTCGCCGAGGATCGCTTCTCCAATCTCGAACACGTCGCGCACAGCCTCGGCCACGAAGCAGTCGACGGCATCCTGCTCGATCTCGGCGTCTCGTCGATGCAGCTCGATCAGGCCGGGCGCGGCTTCTCGTTCCGCAATGACGGCCCGCTCGACATGCGCATGAGCGGCGACGGCCCGAGCGCGGCCGATCTGGTG
>DATEKY010000206.1:0-7629 GCA_035277225.1 Xanthobacteraceae bacterium | reverse complement strand
GTGGATGTGATAGTCGCCGTCGATGATCGCCTGGTCGCGCACCAGCGCGCGGAACAGCGGCAGCGTGGTGTCGATGCCGTCGACCACGAACTCGTCGAGACAGCGGCGCAGCCGCATCAGGCACTCGCTGCGCGTCTTGCCGTGCACGATCAGCTTGCCGACCATCGAGTCGTAATAGGGCGGGATGGTGTAGCCCTGGTACACCGCCGAATCGATGCGCACGCCCAAACCCCCGGGCGCATGGTAGTGCACGATCTTGCCGGGCGAGGGGCGGAACGACACCGGGTTCTCGGCATTGATGCGGCACTCGATGGCATGGCCGTGGAAGCGCACATCCTGCTGCTTCAGCGTGAGCTCGGCGCCGTTCGCGACGCGGATCTGCTCCAGGATCAGGTCGATGTCGGTGACCTGCTCGGTCACCGGATGCTCGACCTGGATGCGCGTGTTCATCTCGATGAAGTAGAACTTGCCGTCCTCGAACAGGAACTCGACCGTGCCGACGCCGAGATACTTCATCTCGCGCATCGCCTTTGCCACCGTCTCGCCGATCTCGTCGCGCGCGCCGGCGTTGAGGGCGGGCGAGGGGCTCTCCTCCCACACCTTCTGATGCCGCCGCTGCAGCGAGCAGTCGCGCTCGCCGAGATGGATCGCATTGCCCTTGCCGTCGGCCAGCACCTGGATCTCGATGTGGCGCGGCCGCTCGAGATATTTTTCGAGGTACACCGCGTCGTCGCCGAACGCGGCCTTGGCCTCGCCGCGCGCGGTCGCAAGCGCCTCGGACAACTCCTCCTCGCTGCGCGCGACCTTCATGCCGCGCCCGCCGCCGCCGGCCGCGGCCTTCACCAGCACCGGAAAGCCGATCTCGCGCCCGATCGCGAGCGCCTCGGTGTCGGACGAGATGCCGCCCTCGGAACCGGGCACCACCGGGATGCCGAGCTTCCTGGCGGTGCGCTTGGCCTCGATCTTGTCGCCCATCAGGCGGATGTGCTCGGCGCGCGGACCGATGAAGTCGACGTTGTGGTCCTTCAGGATCTCGGCGAAGCGCGCGTTCTCCGAGAGGAAGCCGTAGCCCGGATGCACCGCATCGGCCCCGGTGATCTCGCAGGCGGTGAGCAGCGCCGGGACGTTGAGATAGCTGTCGCGCGCCGGCGGCGGACCGATGCACACGCTTTCGTCGGCGAGCCGCACATGCATCGCGTCGGCGTCCGCGGTCGAATGCACCGCGACCGTCGCGATGCCGAGCTCCTTGCAGGCGCGCAGCACCCGGAGCGCGATCTCACCGCGGTTGGCGATCAGGATCTTGTCGAACATGGCCTATTGGTGAGTAGTGAATGGTGAATGGTGAATTGGAAATTCTTGATCATGACCACTCACCATTCACCACTCGCCATTCACCCCTACTCGATGATCAGCAGCGGCTCGCCGTACTCGACCGGCTGGCCATCCTCGAACAGGATCTGCGTCACCACGCCCCCGCGCGGCGCCGGAATCTGGTTCATCGTCTTCATCGCCTCGACGATCAGCAGCGTGTCGCCCGCCTTCACGGTGCTGCCGACATCGATGAATGCCTTCGCGCCCGGCTGGGGCGAACGGAACGCGGTCCCGACCATCGGCGATTTGACCAGGCCTGGATGGGAGCCGGGATCGGCCACGACCGGCGCGATGGCGGGTGCAGGCGCGCTCGCCGGGATCGGCGGCACATGCGCTCCGCCCGATGCGATGACATGCGTCGTCGCCTGGCGCGCGACGCGCACGCGCAAGCCCTCGCGCTCGACCTCGATCTCGGTGAGGTGGGTCTCGTCGAGCAGCTTCGCCAGCTCGCGGATCAGGTCCTGTTCGCTCAACTCCGTCGCCCGGCTGCTGGAATGGATCGGCGTACGCTCAAGCTTTTGCCTTGATGCCGAGGAGGGACGCAAGCCCCGCGACCGCGAGCGCATAGCCCTCGGCGCCGAGACCGCAGATCACCCCCCTCGCGCCCTTCGAGATGTAGGAGTGATGGCGGTACTCTTCGCGCTGGTGGATGTTGGTGATGTGCACCTCGACGGTCGGCAGCTGCACCGCATAGATCGCATCGAGGATCGCGACCGATGTGGTGGTGTAGCCGGCCGGATTGATCACCACGCCGACGGCGCCCTTTTCCTTCGCCTCGTGGAAGGCGTCGACGATCTCGCCCTCGTGGTTCGACTGGCGGAAATCGACCTCGAGGCCGAAGCGCTTCGCGGTGTCGCGGCACAGCTTCTCGACGTCTGCGAGCGTCGAATGGCCGTATTTCTCGGGCTCGCGCGAGCCGAGCGCGTTGAGATTCGGTCCGTTGAGGACGTAGATCGTCTTGGCCATGGAGCTTATTGGGTCCGCGCCTGCTCGATTTTCTTGCCGAGCGCGTCGAGCCCGACCGCACCGACCACCACATCGCTCCCGATCACGTAGCTCGGCGTGCCGTTGAGGCCGAGCGCCTCGGCGAGCTTGGCGCTCTCCTGCAGGGTGGCGGCGATCTCTTCGCTTTTGAGGTCCTTCTCGAGCCGCGCCATGTCGAGGCCGATCTCCTTGGCGACCGCCATCGCGCGCGCCTTGTCGGCCTGGCCGCGGCCGAGCAGCATCTTCTGATGGAATTCCATGTACTTCTTGCCGCTCTTGTCCTGCATGCGCACCGCGACCGCGACCTGCGCCGCCTCGACCGAGCCGGGTCCGAGCACCGGGAATTCCTTCAGCACGACCTTGAGCTTCGGGTCCCTGCCCATCAGCGCGGTCATGTCGTTGAGCGCGCGCTTGCAGTAGCCGCAATTGTAATCGAAGAACTCCACGAAGGTGACGTCACCCTGCGGATTGCCGAGCGTCACCTGGCGCGGCGAGTTGAACAGCGCCTCCGCATGGGTCTTGACCGCGGCGCGCGCCTTCTCGGCTTCGGCGGTCTGCTGCTTCCGCTCGAGCTCGACCATCACCTCCTGCAGCAGTTCGGGGTGCTTGAGCAGGTAGTCGCGCACGATCCTCTCGATCTCGCCGCGCTGCGGCTCCGAGAACGTCTGCGCCGACGCAGCGGTGACGCCGGCGATCGAAATCGCGGCGGCGGCGAGCAGGGAGGCGAGGCGGGTCATTGGGTGGGTCCTGTGATGGCCGGTCCGGTTCGGGCCGGTCCGAAGGTGACGTTGGTGCTGCTGAAGAATCCAGGCTTGGGTGGTCTCAGCCCGACGATGTCGTCGGCCTTGACCCAGCCCGGCGAGCCGGTGGGGAACTTGGTCTTGGCGCGCGCGGCGAGTTCGCGCGCGGTCTTCATGTCGCCACGCGCCAGCGCGGCCTGCGAGGAGGCGAGATCGGCTTCGGCGAGATCGCCCTTGCGGCCGTAGGCCATCGCAAGCTGCGCATACACGTCGGGCGCTTCCGGTTCGCGCTGCATTGCGACCTTCAGCAGCGAGATCGCCTCCTCGGAGTAGCGCTTGTCGCCGGTCGCGACCAGCGCCTGCCCGAGCATGATGCGGATCAGCGCGGCATTCGGTGCGAGCGCGGCGGCGCGGCGCAGCGGCGCGATCGCGTCGGCCGGCCGCGCGCCTTCCAGCAGCGCCTGGCCCTTGAGCTCATGGAAGTAGGGGTTGTTGGGTTGCGCCGCGATCAGCGCGTCGATCTGCGCGGTCGCGTTGGCGACACCCGAGAAGCGATAGGCCGAGATCGCCCGCGCGTAGCGGGCCGGCAGGCTCGTGTCGGTCGAGGGATAGCGGCGCGCGACCGAGTCCGGCCGCTCGAGGAAGCCCGCGAGCTTTGCCCGCATCATGTCGTGCCGCAGCTGCAGTTCGGGCGGATCGAGCTTGTCCCAATAGGGATTGGTCTTGACCAGTTCCTCGAGCGCCTGGACGCGCTCGCGCGGCATCGGATGCGACTGCTGATAGGGATCGACGCGCGAGGCGACGATCATGGTGTCGTCGGCGAAGCGCTTGAACGTCGTCTGCATGCCCTTGGCGGACTGCTGCGTCGCGTTGAGGAACTTCACGCCGGCGCGGTCGGCCGCCTCTTCCTGCGCGCGCTGATAGGAGAGGAGCGAGCGGCGGATCATCTCCTGCGGCGCCGTGACGGCGGCCTGCCCGATCACGCCGGTGTTGCGGCTCCCCGATGCGGCGCCTGCCGCGACGGCGCCGACGCCGAGCAGCAGCGCGAGGATCGAGGCGGTCTGTGCGGTCGCGAGCTGCTCGCGCAGCTTCGAGAGATGGCCGCCGGCAAGATGGCCGGTCTCGTGCGCGAGCACGCCGATGATCTCGTTCGGCGTCTTGGAGTCGTAAAGCGCGCCGATGTTCACGAAGATGCGCCGGCCGTCCATCACGAACGCGTTGAATACGCGTTCGTTGATCAGCACGACCTGGATGTTCTGCTGCGACAGCCCGGCGACGCGCAGGATCGGCGCGGTATAGTCGCGCAGCAACTGCTCGATCTCGGTGTCGCGGATGACCGGCAGGCCGCCGGGCTTCGGCTGCGCGTAGGCCGGCTGGCCGCTGACGACGAGCGCGATCGCCGTCGCACAGGCGACCGCGCGCGAAACTGGCATCGCGCGGCGCGCCCTGCTAGGTGTTCGTCCGCCCATCCGGGTTCCCGACTGCTGCGCCGCAAACTAGGGACCCGGGCGGCTGGGGTCAACGCGCGGCGCTGTCACGTTTCGCGGCGCACGAGAACAACAAGCCGCCCGATTGCGGCGCCAAAGAGGCGGGGCAACCGTCTGGTCGGTCTGGAAAAAATTCGGAACCTGTGATGCTCGACAAGGCACGTGGCCTGCTTACTCCGTCCGCCCGCAGCGACGTGCCGCCGTTCATGGTGATGGACGTGATGGCCGCCGCCGCCCGCATCGAGTCGCAAGGCGGGCGCGTGGTGCACATGGAGGTCGGGCAGCCGGCCGCGCCGGCGCCGCGCATCGCGCGCGAGGCCGCCAAGGCCGCGCTCGACCTCGGCGACATTGGCTACACCGCAGCCCTCGGCATGCCGGCTCTGCGCAACCGAATCGCGCGGCACTACACCGACGCCTACGGCGTCGCGATGGATGCCGAGCGCGTGGTGGTGACCACGGGCTCGTCCGCCGGGTTCATTCTCGCATTCCTCGCGCTGTTCGAGCCGGGCGACCGCGTCGCCGTCGCGTGTCCGGGCTATCCGCCGTACCGCCATATCCTGACCGCGCTCGGCTGCGAGCCGGTGATGATCGAGATTTCGGCCGAAACGCGCTGGGGGCTGACCGTGGATGCGCTGCTCGCGGCGCACCGCCGCACGCCGCTGAAAGGCGTGCTGGTCGCAAGCCCGGCCAATCCGACCGGCACGATGATGCGCCCCGACGATCTGGCCGCGCTGATCGCGGCGGCGGAAGGCGAGGGCATCCGCTTCATCTCGGACGAGATCTACCACGGGCTCGATTACGCCTTTCCGGCCGCGACCGCGGCGCAGTTCTCCGACCGCGCCGTCATCATCAACTCGTTCTCGAAATATTTCTGCATGACCGGCTGGCGCGCCGGCTGGATGGTGGTGCCGGACGCGCTGCTGCGCGCGGTCGAGCGGCTGCAGCAGAACCTCGCGATCTCGGTGCCGACGCTGTCGCAGATCGCGGCTACCGCGGCGTTCGAGGGACGCGACGAGATGGAGGGCGTGAAGCACGGCTACGAGGAGAACCGCCGCATCCTGGTCGAGGGCCTTCCCAAAGCGGGGCTGACCAGGTTCCTGCCGGTCGACGGCGCGTTCTATCTTTATGCCGACGTCTCGCGCTTCACCGACAACAGCTTCGACTTCGCCAAGCGCATGCTGGAACAGGCGGGCGTGGCGGCGACGCCGGGGATCGATTTCGATCCGGTGCACGGCCGCGAGTTCGTCCGCTTCTCCTATGCGGGTTCATCGGCGGATATGCGCGAAGCGGTTGAACGCATCGGGAACTGGCTACGCAAGGGTTGAACGCATTTCACCTCTGCGTGACGCGCCTTGCGAAAGTGCCGCCGCCACGTTAAATCCACTGCATTCTCACCTCGAATCCGGCCGCATGCATTCGCGCCCCGCGTGACGCTTTGGCTGGAAATAGGACATCGGAGCGATAAAGCATGTGGAGCGGCCCCAAGGGCGCCAGCGTTCAAGAGCGCCTTGACCGTGCTCAGGAAGCCAAGAAAGCACTGCTCGAACGGTTCAAGAAGCAGCCGGGACCGGGCGACAAGGAATACGACGAGCGGCAGGCCCAGCTGAAGGCTGTCGCCGACGCCCGTCGCGAGCGCGAGGCGCTCCGTGCAAAGCAGAAAGTCGAAGCCGAGGCGCGCCGCATCGAGGAAGCCCGCCTCAAGGCCGAGCGCGAGGCACGCGAAGCTGAGGAAGCTCGGCTGCGTGCGATCCAGGAAGCGCAGGAGGCCGCCGAGCGCAAAGCGCGCGAGGAGGCCGAGTTTTCCGCGCTGATGAAGGCGGAAGAAGACGCGCGCCGCATGGCGATCGTCAAGGAGCAGCGGGCAGCGCGCAAGGCCGCGAAGAAAAAGAAGAAGCGCGGGCTCTAGGCTCGCGCTTTCGATTCGCGCGAGCGTTTCCGCGCAGGCGATTCCGTTCCATTGGTTTTTCGACCGGAGGCCGGGTGCTCATGCCCGGCCCTCAGCTTTTTCGGCGCCTGCACACGCCAGGCGCGCGCGACGCAGTGCGCGAGCTCGGCGTCGCTCGCGCTGCCGCGCACCAGCACCACCGGCCAGCCGACGTAGTGATCGGTCTCGAAATAGATCGACGGTTCGGCCTGCATCAGGAAGACCTTCTCCTCCATGGTGCAGCGGAACGCATAGGTGTCGGCGTCCTTCACGCGCATCAGGAACTTGCCCTTCACGGTCAGCGATGGCGTGCCGTAGGACGTGCCTTCCTCGACTCCGGGCAATCCCGTTGCCTTCGCGGCCTTGCAGACACGCGCAAACACGCGCCCCAGGTGCGCCGATCCGGCAGTCCGTGACGCCGCGGCGCGTTTGGCTTTCGGCGCACAATTGCGATGCGCGAGCGTCAGCGCGTGTTTCAACGTCGCGGCGTCCGCCTCGGCGAGCCGCACATGGGTGTAGCCTTTCAGGCCCCACGCATTGTCGATGCGCATGAAGGTTTTCGCAGCGCTTTCCGTGAGCATCGCTTGCTGGTCCGGCGTCAGCTTCACCATCCCGAACGTGGCGTCGGGATAGCCGAGGCTCGCGAACACCTTGCCGCCGACGCGGAAGTCCGCGTGGCCGCCGTGCGCCCCTTCGGTCGCGTCGGGCAATGCGAGCGCGAGCTTGCGGAATTGATTAGGCGTCATCGCGGCGTTCCGAATTTGGGGAACGCAGTGTAACTTAGAACTCCACGTCGAGCTCTTCGACTTCCTCCGGCTCGCTCTTGGCGTCCTCGGCCCATTCCTGCATCGCGGGCAGCGCAATGATCGCCGCGCAATAGGCGGCGCAGTCCGAGTCGAGCTTCACGTCATAGGTCTTGAAGCGGGTGCAGACCGGCGCGTACATCGCGTCGGCGATCGTGGGTTTGGCACCGAACAGGAACGGCCCGCCGTATTTGGCGAGGCACTCGCGCCAGATCGCGCAAACGCGATCGATGTCGGCCTGCACGCCGGCCCACACCTTGAACGCCGGATAATGCGCGCGCAGGTTCATCGGCAGCGCGGAACGCAAATTCGAAAAGCCC
>DATEKY010000205.1:0-6009 GCA_035277225.1 Xanthobacteraceae bacterium | reverse complement strand
CGCGCATGAGAGGACCGCGATGGCAATGAGATGCTGCGGCACGCGCATTGCCGGAGCGTCACCCGTGCGTCACCGCAGCGTCACCGGCGGGAAAAAGCGTCGAGCTGCCGCGCCGCGGGCGGCGGCAAGGCAGATTCTTGCGGTGTGACTTACCGGCTGGCCGGCTTGGCGGCGTCGGGCATCGCCTGGGCGACGCGCGCGGCGGCGGCACGCACCTCGCGCATGGCGCGCATCAGATCGTCGATCGCGAGGTCGAGACAGGCCTGCGGGTCGGCGGCGGCCGGGCCGATCCCGGACTTCGCCGGGTTCGCTGGCGGCTGCTGGCTGCGCATCTCTTCGTAAAGCGCGCGCGTCTCCGGCATCGGCGTAATCGACAGCTCGCGCTGCAGCACCTCGGCACAGCGCGAATAGTGACGCAGCGCCTCGGCGCGCTCGCCGTTTTGGACATAGAGCCGCATCATCTCGCGGTGGATCGACTCTCGCAACGGCTCGCACGCCAGGATGCGGCGGCCGCAGGTCAGCGCCGCCTCATACCGTCCGCGCAGCCGCAAGTTGTGCATCTGGCAGGCGAGCGCATTGATGTAGGCGCAGCGCAACCGCTCGCGCTCGGGCAGGATCCAGTCGTCGTCCATGCCCTCGAGCAGATCGCCGTCGTAGCAGTCGAGCCCCGCCTGCACGTGCGCCAGCAACGCGTCGGACAGCACCTGATCGGCGCGTTCGATCGCGGCCTCGATGCCACGCTCGAACGCGGTCACGTCGAGATCGTGCGCGCTTTCACCATTGAACGAGACCTCGCCCGCGCTGCTCGCCGGCAGATACGTTCCTCTGCGCACACCGCCCGGCTCGAGAACCCGCCGCAGCCGCCACAAAGTCGAGCGCAGGCTGGCCCGCGCCTTCTCCTCCGGGCTCTCGCCCCAGAACAGGCCGGCGAGGACGTCGCGCCGAAACTGCCGGTTCGGATGCAGCACCAGAAAGGCCAGACAGGCCTGTGCGCGCGGCGACAGGTTGCACGGCACCGGGCCGTCGGCCGGCACGACCCGAAAACTTCCCAGCAACCGGATGTCGACTGCAGACACAAGAAAGCACGCGCCACAACGCTAACGCGCTCCCCGTTTCCCGGCTCGGCCTATCAATAATCTAAGGTTGAATTATGACCAAGCCCGCTTCCCGCCACGATCCTACATCCGGGCGAGGCCGCGGTGCGGGCCTTTCAGCGGAATGCATAACGGAGCGTTGCGACGTTGCGGTGAATTCTCCACGAGATCGCTGTATCGGCTCGTGCATGCTATTGGAAAAATCTTCTCCGCAGCCCGGGCGCGAGATGCCGATTTATCTTGGAGCGAATTCTCTGCGATACTCCGCGCGCGAGCGAGCCGAAAGCCGATGCATCTCAATATCGTCAATCCGAATACCACCGCGTCGATGACCGCAACGATCGCGGCTGCCGCCAAAGGGGCGGCCCGCCCCGATACGGTCATCCGCGCGGTGTCGTCCGCCTTCGGTCCCGCCTCGATCGAGGGGGCTTACGACGATGCCTTCGCGGTCCCGGGGCTGCTGGAGAGAATAAAGGAAGGCGAGGCGGCCGGCGCGGACGCTCATGTCATCGCCTGTTTCGACGATACCGGGCTCGATGCGGCGCGCGCGCTGGCAAATGCTCCGGTGGTCGGGATCGGGGAGGCCGGTTTCCATGCCGCCACGTTCTTGTCGCACCGCTTCGCGGTCGTCACGACGCTGTCGCGCTCCGTGCCGGTGCTGGAGAACAACCTGTTGCGCTACGGGCTTGAGCACCGCTGCGCGCGCGTGCGCGCGACCGACGTGGCAGTGCTCGAACTCGACAATCCGGCCTCGAATGCGCGCGCGAAAATCGGCATCGAGATCGCGCGCGCGCTCGACGAGGATCACGCCGAGGCGATCGTGCTCGGCTGCGCCGGCATGGCGGATCTCGCGGCCTCGCTTTCGGTTGAGTTCGGCGTGCCGGTGATCGACGGGGTTGCGGCCGCGGTGGTGATGGCCGAAGGACTTGCGGCAATTGGCCTCAGGACGTCCAAGCGGGGCGGTTTCGCCTCGCCGCTGCCGAAGACTTATTCGGGCCAGTTCGCGCCGTTTTCGCCCAAGCCTTAAGCGCGGCCGCGGCGCCGCTCTCCACAATCGTTGCAGAGGGCTGTTTGCGCCTGCCCGATTTGTGGGCAAGCTATGCCCAATGCGCTCGCCGGATCGCCCGGCGAGAGCGCCCGCGGCCGCGATTCGAGGCCGTATGGCGCTGGCACAGTCCTTGAAGCGAAGTCGCGTCCAAACGGGGAGACCGCAATGAAAAAAGTAAGTGTGTTCCAGATGGCCGCCGCGCCGCTCGCGGCCGGATTGCTCGCGGCGTTCATGTCGACCGGATCGGCGCAAACCGTACGCATCGGCATGACGGCGGCGGATATTCCAAAGACCGTCGGTCAGCCCGACCAGGGCTTCGAAGGCAACCGGTTCACCGGCAACACGATGTATGAGGGTCTCACCACGTGGGATCTCTCGTCGGCCGACAAGGCGAGCGTGGTGATCCCGGGCGTCGCGACCGAATGGGCGGTCTCGCCCTCCGACCAGACGAAATGGATCTTCAAGCTGCGCTCCGGCGTGAAGTTCCACGACGGCTCGGACTTCGATGCCGATGCCGTGGTGTGGAACGTCGAGAAGGTGCTGAAGCAGGACGCGCTGCATTTCGACGCGAGCCAGGTCGGCGTCACCGCCTCGCGCATGCCGAACCTGCGCAGCGCCAAGGCGATCGACAAGATGACGGTGGAACTGACGACGGCTGCCCCCGATGCGCTGCTGCCGATCAATCTCACCAACCTCTATATGGCCTCGCCGGCGCAGTGGAAGAAACTCTACGACGCGGTGCCGGCAAGCGTGGCCGATACCAAGGAGCGCGCCAAGCAGGCATGGGACGCGTTCTCGCGTGCCGCCTCCGGCACGGGTCCGTGGAAGATGGAGCGCTTCGTGCCGCGTGAGCGGCTCGAGCTGGTCAAGAACACCGCCTACTGGGACAAGGCGCGCGTGCCGAAGGTCGACAGGCTGGTGCTGCTGCCGATGCCGGAAGCGAACGCCCGCACCGCGGCGCTGCTCTCCGGCCAGGTCGAGTGGATCGAGAATCCGGCGCCCGATGCGCTGCCGCAGATCAAGCAGCGCGGCTTTGCGCTGTATCAGAACGAGCAGCCGCACGTGTGGCCCTGGCAGTTCAGCCGCATCGATGGCTCTCCCTGGAACGACGTGCGCGTGCGCAAGGCCGCCAACCTCTGCGTCGACCGCAACGCCATGAAGGACGGCCTGCTCGGCGGCCTGATGGTGCCGGCGACCGGAACGTTCGAGCCCGGCCATCCGTGGCGCGGCAATCCCAAGTTCCAGATCAAATACGATCCGGCGGAAGCCAAGAAGCTGATGACCGAAGCGGGTTTCTCGGCCAGCAAGAAGCTCAAGGTGAAGACGCAGACCTCGGCGTCGGGTTCGGGGCAGATGCTTCCGCTGCCGATGAACGAGTTCGTGCAGCAGAGCCTGGCGGAATGCTTCTTCGACGTCGAGCTCGATGTGATCGAGTGGAACACGCTGTTCACCAACTGGCGCAAGGGCGCCAAGGATGAATCGGCGCGCGGTTCACACGCCACCAACGTGACCTACGCGGCGATGGACCCGTTCTTCGCCATGATCCGCTTCCTCGACAGCAAGATGGCGCCGCCGGTCTCGAACAACTGGGGCTTCATCAACGATGCCGAGTATGACAAGCTCGCCGCCGCGGTGCGCGTCGCCTTCGAGCCCGCCGCACGCGACAAGGCGCTCGCCGCCCTGCACGAGCGTTCGGTCGACGAGGCGGCGTTCCTCTGGGTCGCGCACGACGTCGGCCCGCGCGCGATGACGCCGAAGATCAAGAACTTCGTGCAGCCGAAAAGCTGGTTCGTGGATTTCTCCACGATGACGATGAACTGAGGCTGGAAAGTCGCCCTCATCCTGAGGAGCCCGCGTAGCGGGCGTCTCGAAGGATGGGGGCGGCGTCCCGCTTGTGCCATGGTTCGAGACGCGCCACTGCGTGGCGCTCCTCACCATGAGGATCGAGAGTAATGCTCCTCTACATCGCCAAGCGCCTCATTCTGGTCGTGCCGGTCGTGTTCGCGGTGGCGCTGGTGTGTTTCCTGCTGGTGCACATCGCGCCGGGCGACCCGCTCGTCTCGGTGCTGCCGCCCGACGCCTCGCAGGCGCTCGCCGACCAGATGCGCAAGGCCTACGGCTTCGACCGGCCGCTGCCGGTCCAGTTCGGCATCTGGCTGTGGAAGGCGCTGAACGGCGATCTCGGCACCTCGATCGCGACGGGGCGCGCGGTCGCCGAAGAGGTCGGCCGCGCGGTCGGCAACACCGTGATGCTGGCGATGGTCGCCTCGCTGATCGGCTTCGCGTTCGGCCTGATGTTTGGCTTCCTCGCCGGCTATTTCCGCGACACCTGGATCGACAAGCTCGTCACCACGCTGTCGATCACCGGCGTGTCGATGCCGCACTACTGGCTCGGAATGGTGCTGGTGATCATTTTCTCAGTGCAGCTTGGCTGGCTACCCGCGGTCGGCGCCGGTCCCGGCGGCTGGGCATGGGACTGGGAGCACTTCCAGTACATGGTGCTGCCGGCGGTCACGATGTCGGTGATCCCGATGGGCATCGTGGCGCGCACCGTGCGGGCGCTGGTCGGCGATCTGCTCAGCCAGGAATTCGTCACCGCGCTGCGCGCGAAAGGCCTGACCGAGCTGCGCGTGTTCGTACACGTGGCAAAGAACGCCGCGCCGACCGCGATCGCCGTGATGGGACTGCAGTTCGGCTATCTGCTCGGCGGCTCGATCCTGATCGAGACGGTGTTCTCCTGGCCCGGCACCGGCTTCCTGCTCAACTCGGCGATCTTCCAGCGCGACCTGCCGTTGCTGCAAGGCACGATCCTGGTGCTCGCGCTATTCTTCGTGTTCCTCAATCTGGTGGTCGACGTGATCCAGGCGGCGATCGATCCGCGCATCAAGCGGGCGTGACATGAGCGTGGTCGCCGACGACATCGTCCGCATCGCGACCGTCGAGAAGACGCGCGGCTACTGGGCGACCGTATTCCGCCGTCTGTCGCGCGACAAGGTGAGTGTCGCCTGCGCCGCTGTCATCCTGCTGATCGCGCTTGCGGCGATCTTTGCGGACTATCTCGGTCTCGCCAACCCGTACACCGGCAGCATGATCCGCCGGTTGCGCTGGATCGGAACGCCGGGCTACCCCCTCGGCACCGACGAGCTCGGCCGCGACATGGTGGCGCGGCTGATCTACGGCGGACGGCTGTCGCTGTTCCTCGGCCTCATGCCGGTCGTGCTCGCCTTCATCATCGGCACCAGCTTCGGCGTGATCGCCGGCTATCTCGGCGGCTTCGTCAACCAGGCGATCATGCGCACGGTCGACGTATTCTATGCCTTTCCATCGGTGCTGCTCGCGATCGCGATCTCCGGCGCGCTCGGCGCCGGCATCGTCAACTCGATCGTGTCGCTCACCATCGTGTTCATCCCGCCGGTGGTGCGCGTCGCCGAAAGCGTCACCACCAGCGTGCGCAATCTGGATTTCGTCGATGCGGCGCGCGCCTCCGGCGCCGGCCATTTCACCATCATGCGCGTGCACGTGCTCGGCAATGTGCTCGGCCCGATCTTCGTCTATGCGACCAGCCTGATCAGCGTGTGCATGATCCTCGCCGCGGGGCTGTCGTTCCTCGGACTCGGCACCAAACCGCCCGAGCCTGAGTGGGGCCTGATGCTGAACACGTTGCGTACCGCGATCTACGTCAATCCGTGGGTTGCGGCGCTGCCCGGCGCGATGATCTTCATCGTGTCGATCTGCTTCAACCTGCTGAGCGACGGAATGCGGAGCGCGATGGATGTCCGAGCCTGAAGTCCTCGCCCAGGCGGCAGACGTCGGCGGCCCGCAGCAGCCGCTCCTGGAAGTGCGCGCGATGAGCAAGCATTTCCCCGT
>DATEKY010000204.1:0-4507 GCA_035277225.1 Xanthobacteraceae bacterium | reverse complement strand
TTGCAGGACGGCCGCACCGTCTACATCGACGGCACGCTCGCCGGCGACGTCACCGAGCACGTGGCGTTCCGCAACTCGGTGAAGTCGGCCGCGATGCTGTACGACTTCCAGGCCAGGCCCGAGAACATCGAGCTGATGACGTTCAAGCCGAACGGCGCCAACCGGCGGGTCAATCGCGCCTGGCAGATGCCGCGCAACTACGCGGAAATGGTGCAGCGGCGCAAAGCCATGCAGGCCTGGGCGCAGCTCTCCTGCGGTTTCATGGGCCGCTCGCCGGACCACCTCGCCTCCGCGGTAGTCGGGCAGGTGATGGGCCTCGATGTGTTCGAGAAGCACGGCGCGGCGCGCGCCAAGGCGCTGAAGGACTATTACGAGGAAGCGAGCCGCAACGACTGGTTCCTCACCTATGTGATCATCAATCCGCAGGCCGAGCGCGGCAAGGACTGGGGCGAGCAGTCCGAAGACCTGGTGGCGCGCATCGTCGACGAAGACGCCGGCGGGATCACGATCCGCGGCGCGAAGATGCTCGGCACCTCGTCGATCATGGCGAACGAAGTGTTCGTCGCGAATTTGCAGCCGCTCAAGCCAGGCGAAGAGGCGCTTGCGTTCTCGTGCGCGCTGCCGATGAACGCCAAGGGCCTGCGCGTGCTGTCGCGCAAGTCCTACGAGGCGGCGGCCGTGTCGGTGTTCGACAATCCGATCTCGTCGCGCTTCGACGAGAACGACGCGCTGATTTACTTCGACGACGTGAAGGTGCCGTGGGAGCGCGTGTTCGTGCACCGCGATCCCGACATGTGCCGCGCCCAGTTCCACGACACGCCGGGGCATGCCTACCAGAACTATCAGGCGCAGATCCGCCTCTCGGTGAAGATCAAGTTCCTCTGCGGGCTGGCGCACCGCCTCACCGAGGCGATCGGCACCACCGCGATGCCGCCGGTGCGCGAGCAGCTCGGGTTCCTTGCCGCGCAGGTCAGCATGGTCAACGCCATGATGGCTGGCATGGAGGCCGAAGGCACCATGCGCGGCGAGTGGTATGTGCCGAACAGGCATTTCATGTATTCGGCGCAGGTACTGACCCAGGACCTCTATCCCAAGGTGATCAACACGATCCGCGATCTCGCCGGCGGCGCGCTGATCATGCTGCCGTCCTCCGTGCACGACTACGAGAACCCGCTGCTGGCGAAGATCATCAACACGACGCAGCGCGCCGCGAAGATGAGCCCGGAGGAGAAGGTCAAGTTCCTCAAAGCCGCGTGGGATGCGATCGGCTCGGAGTTCGGCTCGCGCCACACCCAATACGAGATGTTCTACGCCGGCGCGCGCTTCGTCACCACTGGCCACAGCTACCGCACCTTCGACTGGGCGGGCGCGACCGGCATGGTGGATGACCTGATGAGCTCGTATCAGCTCGCCGACGAACTCGGCGCCAAGCAATGAAGGTCGCGATCGTCAATCTCGGGCGGATCGTCTCGGGCAACTGGCGCGATCCGTTCGCCGCAGGCGATACGATCCTCACCGAGGGCGAGCGCATCGTCTCGGTCGGCACCGTATCGGCCGCCTCGGTCGAGAGCGCCGACGTGGTGATCGACGCCGGCGGCATGACCGCCATTCCGGGCCTGATCGACAGCCACGTGCACGTCACGTTCGGCGACTACACGCCGCGCCAGCGCACCGTCGGCTATCTGGAAAGCTACCTGCACGGCGGCACCACCACGGCGATCTCGGCGAGCGAAGTGCATGTGCCGGGGCGGCCCCGCGACGTCGAGGGCGTGAAGGCGCTGGCGGTCGCGGCACAGCGCTGCTTTGCGGACTACCGGCCGGGCGGCATGAAGGTCATCGCCGGCTCGGTGATCCTCGAGCCGGGGCTGCAGGCGGCAGACTTCAAGGAACTCGCGCAAAAGGGCGTGCGGCTCGCGAAAGCCGGCTTCGGCGCGGTGAAGACGGCTTACGATTACGTGCCGATGGTGGCCGATGCCAAGGCCGCAGGCCTGATCACCACCTGCCACACCGGCGGTTCGTCGATCCCGGGCTCGGGCGCGATCACCGGCGATCATCTGCTGAAGATGCACCCGCACGTTTCGTTCCACATCAACGGCGGACCGACCGCGATGCCGGACGCGGACTTCGAGCGCGTGATCAAGGAGTCCGGGATCGCGCTGCAGGTCTGTACCGCCGGAAACCTGCGCACCACGCTGTTGTGCGCGCGGCTAGCAGACCAGCTCGGCGCGTTCGACCGCTTCATCATCGCAACCGACACGCCGACCGGCAGCGGCATCATGCCGCTCGGCATGCTTTATACCATCGCTCATCTCGCGAGCCTGACCGAGATGGCGCCGGAGCGCTTCATCTGCGCCGCCACGGGGAGCAATGCGCGCGTCTACGGGCTCGACAGCGGTCAGCTCGCGCCCGGCAAGGCCGCCGATATCGTGCTGCTCGATGCACCGGACGGCGGCACGCAGGACAATGCGCTGGCGGCGATCAAGCACGGCGATATCGCCGCCATCGGCGGCGTGGTGACCGCGGGCGTTCCACGTTTCGTCGGCCGCAGCCGCAACACGCCGGCCACCACCCGCAAGGCGCGCGTCGCCCAATCGCGCGTGACGCAGGATTTCGCCGCGGCGGCCCACTAGGACATGTTCGACGGGACAACGTTATCCCGCTCCTCCCCGCGAAAGCGGGGACCCAGTTCTTGGCCCTGGATACCCGCTTGCGCGGGTATGAGCGGAGTGTGTTCAGGTTGTGCGGCCTCGCCCATCGCGAAATCAACGCTGCGACCGCGGCGACGTTGCGGCGGCAAAAACGCGATGCCTATAATGCGCATGGCGCAGCGTTCACGGCCGGCATGATTTACCAGCAGCTGATCAACGGCCTGATGCTCGGCGCCTCCTACGCGCTGGTGGCGATCGGCTACACGCTGATCTTCGGCGTACTGAACCTCCTTTACTTCGCGCACGGCGAAATCTTCATGGTCGGCGCCTTCGTCGGCCTGTTCCTGGTGGTCTACGCCGGCGCCAACATCTACGGCGCGCTCGCCGGCGCGATGGTGGCCTGTGCGGTGATCGGCGTGCTCTCGGTGTTCGTCGCGATCCGCCCGGTGCCGAAGGACCGCCCGCTCGCCCCGCTGATCAGCACGATCGGGCTCACCATCGTGCTGCAGAACCTCGCGGTCTATTTCATCGGCGGCCAGCAGCTCGCCTTTCCCGAGACGATCAGGCAGACGCTGTATCGTATCGGCCCGGTCACCGTGTCGTCGACGCAGATCTTCATTCTCGGCGTCGCCATCGGGCTGATGATCCTGCTCTGGCTGTTCATCGAGCGCACCAAGATGGGGCGCGGCATCCGCGCCGTCGCCGAGAACCACGAGACGGCCGCACTACTCGGCGTCGATGTCAACCGGATCATCCTCGTCACCTTCATCATCGGCTCCGGGATCGCGGGCATCGCGGGCGTGCTCGACGGCCTGAAGAACTCGAGCATCTCGCCGTTCATGGGACTCGGCGCCGCCGTGAAGGGCCTGATCGTGATGCTGCTCGGGGGGCTCGGCAACGTGCCGGGCGCGATGGTCGCCGGCCTGATGCTCGGGATGATCGAGATCCTGTCGGCCGCCTATATCGGCACCACCGAGCGCGATCTGTTCTCGTTCCTGATCCTGATCCTGATCCTGCTGTTCCGGCCGACCGGCCTGTTCGGCACGCGCACCGCCGAGCAAAGGTAGATCATGTTCGACGGGCTGATTGACGGATACACGCAGTCGATTTTGATCTTCACCGGCATCAGTATAATTGCGGCCTACAGCTTCTTCGCGCCGTTCAAGACCGGGCAGGTCTCGCTCGGGCAGGCCGGCTTCATGGCGGTCGGCGGCTATGCGTCCGCGGTGCTGACGCAGAAGTTCGGCCTGCCGTTTGCGGCCGCACTGCCGGTCGCGGGCCTGATTGCGGGCGTGGTCGGCGTCGTGGTCGGATTTCCGGCACTGCGCATCAAGGGCATCTACCTGCTGCTGCTGACGCTCGGCTTCGGCGAGATCATCTCGGTGATCGCGCTGTCGTGGGACTACGTCGGCGGCGCGCAGGGCTATCGCAACATCCCGTTCAATCCACGCACGCTCGACTACGTGATCGGCATCGTGATCGTGCTGGTGATCTTCTTCGGCCGGCTCGAGCGCTCGAGCCTCGGCCGCGCGATGGACTCGATCCACCAGGACGAGACTGCGGCTGAGGTGATGGGCATCGACGTGGTGCGCATCAAGTTGCTGGCGTTCGGGCTCGGCGCGATGATCGCCGGCATCGCCGGCGCGCTTTATGCCCATCAGGCGACCTATGTGGATTCCACGACGTTCAATATCATGTTGGCGGTCGAAATATTGACGTTCGTCGTGGTCGGCGGCGGCAGCACGTACTGGGGACCGCTGGTCGGCGCCGCCGTTCTCTCATATCTGCCCGAGTTCCTGCGCACCCTGCGCGAGTGGCTCGAGCTTCTCCCCGTTGCAGCCACCAACTTCTTTCCGATG
>DATEKY010000203.1:0-10031 GCA_035277225.1 Xanthobacteraceae bacterium | reverse complement strand
GGCTCGTTCCTGCTCGAATACGGCGTGTTCGCCGCAGCCGCGCAACTGATGGGCTGGATCGGCACCGCGGCACTCACCGCGCATCAGGTCGCGCTGCAGATCGCCGCCGTGATGTTCATGGTGCCGTTCGGCATCGGCATGGCGGCGACCGTGCGCGTCGGCCATGCGGTCGGTCGGGGCGATGCAGGTGCGACGCGGCGCGCCGGCTTTGCGGCGATTGCGCTCAGCACAGCCTTCATGGCGGCGATGACGCTGATCGTCGCGCTGACGCGCGATGTGCTGCCGGTCCTGTTTCTCGGCCGCGATGCGCCCGATCCGCACACGCTGGCGCTCGCATCCTCGCTTTTGGTGCTCGGTGCGAGCTTCTTCATCGCCGACGGCGTGCAGACCGTTGCGGCCGGCGCCTTGCGCGGGCTGAACGACACGCGCATCCCGCTCCTCTTCGCCGCGGTCAGCTTCTGGCTGGTCGGGTTCACCGGCTGCTGGATCTTCGGCTTCACGCTTTCGCTCGGCGCCTACGGCATCTGGATCGGCCTCTCGGTCGGGATCGCGGTCTATGCGGTGCTGCTGATCTGGCGTTTCCAGGTCCTCACCGCGCGGAATTATCTCCCGGAGATCAGCGCGCCGGCATGACCGAACGGTTGACCATCACCCGCGTCGGCCATCGCGGCGACGGCGTCGCCGATACCGAGGCGGACCCGGTGTTCGTGCCCTACGCGCTGCCGGGCGAAGTGGTCGAGGTCGAGCCGGTGCCCGGCCATCCGGACCGCCGCCATCTGCTGCGCGTCGAGACCGCGAGCGCCGAGCGGATCGCGCCGTTCTGTCCGCACTTCGGCGTGTGCGGTGGCTGCCAGACGCAGCACTGGGATTTTGCACGCTATCGCGCCTGGAAGCATGGCCTGGTGGTCACGGCGCTGCGGCAGGCCGGCCTCGACGCGCCGGTCGGCGAGCTGATCGACGCGCACGGGGAGGGGCGGCGGCGCGCCACGTTCCACGCGCGGCGCAGCGAGCGCGGCGTGCTCGAGGTCGGCTTTGCGGCCTGGCGCGCGCACCACATCGTCTCGATCGACCAATGCCCGGTGCTGGCCGCCTCGCTGACTGGCGCGCTTCCCGCCGCGTGGGCGCTGGCCGAGGCGCTCGGGGCATTGAAGAAGCCGCTCGACATCCAGGTGACGGCGACCGACGCCGGGCTCGATGTGGACATCCGCGGCTCCGGCCCGCTGCCGCCGCAGCGCACGAGCGCGCTCGCGCGCCTCGCCGACACGCATCGGCTGGCGCGGCTCACCCGTCATGGCGAACTGATCGTGCAGCGCGTGGCCCCCACGATACGCATCGGCAAGGCGCAGGTCGTGCTGCCGGCGGGATCGTTTCTGCAGGCGACCGCGGAAGGAGAGGCGATGCTGGCGCGACTCGCCAGCGAGCATGTGGGCAACGCGAAAACCGTCGCCGACCTGTTCAGCGGCGTCGGCCCGTTCGCGCTGCGGCTTGCCGAACGTGCGCGCGTGTTTGCGGCGGACGGCGACGCGGGCGCGGTCGCGGCGCTGCGCGAAGCCGCCAAGGCGCCGGGCCTCAAGCCGGTGGAGGCCGAGGCGCGCGATCTGTTCCGCCGCCCGCTGGCGCCTGCGGAGCTGAAGCGCTTCGAGGCGGTCGTGTTCGATCCGCCGCGCCAGGGCGCCGAGGCGCAGGCGCGTCAGCTTGCCGCCTCGAAGGTGCCGACCGTCGTTGCGGTCTCGTGCAATGCCGCAACATTCGCACGCGATGCCCGCATTCTCGTCGACGGCGGCTACCGCCTGGCCCACGTCACGCCGGTCGATCAGTTCCGCCATTCGGCGCATGTCGAGATCGTGGCGGCATTCGAGCGCTGATGCGGCCGCGATCCCGGGGTTGACAGCCAAGTGTTTCGGCAAATACTTTCCTATATGGTGAACTATCATCAACGGCTCGACCGGACCTTTTCGGCGCTGGTTGATCCGACCCGGCGGGCGATTCTCGCGCGGCTCGAACGCGAAGAGAGCGCGTCCGTCAGCGCGCTGGCGCAGCCCTTCGCGATCAAGCTGCCGGCGGTGATGAAACACCTCGACGTGCTCGACGATGCCGGTCTGATCACCCGGAGGAAAGTCGGACGCACCGTGACGGTACAACTCCGTCCCGAGCCGATCAGGGAGGCGATGGATTGGCTGCGCCGCTACGAACGGTTCTGGTCGATGAGCCTTGACCGGCTCGCCGTCTATGCCGAAGGCAAGGAAGCCGAAGCGAGGAAGAAGAGGCGATGACCAGTCTGACGCTCGTCCGGCGGATCAAGGCGCGACCCGCGATCGTCTTCGATGCGCTCGTCACACCGGAAGGGATCGCCCGCTGGTGGGGTCCCGACGACGGCCCGGTGCTCGTGGCGGAGACCGATCCGCGGGTCGGCGGCCGCTTTCTGGTTCGCTTCCGCATGCTTGACGGAAGCGAGCATGAGTGCAGCGGCGAATATCTCGAAGTGGTGAAGCCCGAGCGGCTGAGCATGACCTGGCGCTGGACCGGCGGCATCGAGGATCCCGGCGAGTCGCATCTCGCGTTCACGCTTCGCGCCGTAGCCAGCGGAACCGAACTCACATTGACGCATTCCCGCCTGCACGGCGAGGAGACTCGCAGCAGCCACGAGCAAGGCTGGAGCGGAGCGCTCGACAAGCTGGAACGCCGTTTCCTCCAGACGAACGAAGCGGCCGGCCACACATCACCGTGAAAACGAGAAGGACACGTAATGGCGAAGAACACGATTTGCGTCTGGTACGACAAGGATGCCGAGGCTGCTGCCCGCTTTTATGCCGAGACCTTTCCTGACAGCGCGGTGGGTGCGATCCAGCGTGCACCCAGCGACTACCCGTCCGGCAAAAAGGGAGATGTGCTGGTCGTCGAATTCAAAGTGGCCGGCGTCTCCTGCATCGGCCTCAACGGCGGTCCCATCTTCAAACACACTGAGGCCTTCTCGTTCCAGATCGCCACCGAGGATCAGGCCGAGACCGACCGCTACTGGAACGCCATCGTCGGCAATGGCGGGCAGGAGAGCGCGTGCGGCTGGTGCAAGGACCGGTGGGGCATTTCGTGGCAGATCACGCCGCGTGTCCTGACCGAGGCGATGGCGGCCGGCGGCGCTGAAGCCAAGCGCGCGTTCGATGCGATGCTGACCATGAAGAAGATCGACGTCGCCGCCATCGAGGCAGCGCGGCGCGGATAGGTCTCGCGGCCGGGGAGGTGCGCGTCCTACCGCCAGTCGATCCCGCCGCTGCCCCAGCGGCGCTGCCACATCTGCTCGCCGATGGTGCAGGAGATGCGCGGGTTCTGAGCGGCTGCCGGAATGACGCGCGGCTCGTTTACCCGGTCGGCGATGTCGAGCACCAGCTTGGTGCGGATCGCCTCCTTGAACTTGTCGCGCTCGCGGATCGGCACCACGAACGCGCCGGGTCCGCCGATCACGCAGTCCTCATAGTAGATATCGAGGTCCTTGATATCGATCGAGCCGGGCGCCGGCTCCTTCAGCATGATCGGCAGGCCGTTGATGGTGATGCCCTTGGCGAGGACCTCGTCGCGCGTCAGGTTCACCACCGGTCCCTGGTTGTTGGTGCCGTCGCCCGACACGTCGATGACGCGGCGGATGCCGGTAAAGCCGTTGCCGTCGAACAGCCGGGCGGAGAACAAGAGCGCGCCGGAAATCGAGGTGCGGAACGCGCGGCGCACCGGGGCGGCGGCCATTTCGGCAGCGACCGCACGGGCGCTCTCCGGCCCGTCGATCAGCCGCCACGGCACGACGATGCGCTGATCCGACGCGCCGGCCCACTCGACCAGCGTGATCGCGACCTTGCCGTGCATGCCCTGCTTGAGTGCGTTCAGGAACTCGGGCGCGGTCACCGCCTCGACGTAGCCGTCGCGCTGCAGCTTCAGCTCGTCGAAGTCCATCGAATAGGAAATGTCGACCGCGAGCACGAGCTCGACATCGACCCCGATCGAGCCGGGGGAGGCCTTTCCCGGAAGGTCGGCAAGTCTGGGTGACGACAGGTTCGGGGCGGCAAGACTGGCGCCGAGTGCGGCCAGCACGGCCAACGAGATCGCGCCTGCGATAAGCCAATTGCGGCGCATCAACGCCTCCTGTCACCCCGGCGCAATCGTGACACGCGCCAACGCGCGTGCAAAGTCACGGTCCGGCGAGCGGGTTCATGAAGGCGGGCAGGCGCAGCCCGGCCCGCACCAGGTCCGGCCAGTCACGCGCCGTCACCTTGCCGCGGCACGCGGGCGCGCCGCACCGGCAGGAAAATTCGTGGTCGAACGAGAAGCTGAAGGTGCCGTAATCCATGCGGATCTCTTCGCCGGCCGCGATCGGGCGCAGCGCCACGATGGCATCGGTCCCGTCATAGCCGGCATTCGGGTCGCAGGAATGGTTGAGAAAATTGATCGGGTGGCGGACGGCCTCGGGGTGGAACGTGCCGGTGATCCGGTCGGGCGCGGTGTTGTAGCCGTACCGGAGGAAAGCCGCCCGGCGTTCCGGCGCGAGCGCGCGCATCTCGGCGCCTGACAGCGTCACGAACGTCGCGCGTTCGGCTTCGTCGGCCCAGTCGTCCTCACCGAACAGCCGCGTTCCGGGCGCAATGTCCCGCCGGGCGATCAGCGATCGTCCGGCCGGCATCTCGCGCACCTCGAACAGGCGGGACTCAGGCAGCGGAGGTTTCCTGTGCGTCGGCCAGCGCCGGCGCCGGACTGCGACGATAGCGGCGCTCGCTGCGCTCGGTCTTCAGGGTTGCGATCTTGTCGTGCAGGTAGCGCGGCATGTTCATGCCGTAGGTCGCCGCGAGCTTCTTCCAGTCCTGCTTGCGGATGCGGCCGCGGCAGTTCGGCGCGCCGCAGGCGCAGTCGAACGGCTCGTCGAAATTCACGATGAAGCAGCCGTAGTCGATGAAGACCTGCTCGCCCTGCGCGATCGCCCGTGCGGCCACGACGTTGCCCGCGATGTCGTAGCGCAGGTTCGGGTCGCACGAGTGATTGATGAAGTTGTCGGGGGTGGTCACATAGCGGATGTCCACCGGTCCGATGATCTGGTCGAAGCCTTGATCGAGGCCATAGCGCAGGAACAGCTTCTTGGCGTCGCGCGGAAGCTTCCGCACCTGCCGCCGGTCCAGCCGGACCCAGCCTTCCATGCCTTCGTAAAAGGCCTCATGCCAACTTGGGACGACGATCGTGCCTTCTTGGAGGTCCTCGGCAGCAAAGGCACCGGTGTCATTTCCGCTCGGTCGTGGGACCAGCGGGGTAGAACTCCAGAGTGTCGAGTCCATCTTTGCTTTGTGGTTGAGACGGTGGACTTCACGCCAAGCGGACGCGGCGCGACGCAACGGGCAGGAACGGCGGACGACAACTCGATTCGACTTTCACCCGATAATGATGAACGAAGCCTGACTGCTGTCGAGATCAATTTGGATGCAGCCAGCAATCAACGCTGCCCTCGTCGCGGCCGACCCGATCCGGACCCTCATGGTCTCGTCGCTCCCCTCGATCGGTCGGCCGGGGGCGATGTGACGTTATTGCCCCTACGCTGATTCGCAAGTGCCGTGTTTGTGTGTGGATAAGAATCCGGACAACCGTGTCGACAAAGCGACGGATTGTTGGCTGAGCATGATCTGGTCCGAAAACCGGTCCCCACTTTTCGGGATCATGCTCCAACGCCCAGCGCGGCCTCGCCGCGGTCGAGGATGAGCGGGATGATCAGGTCTTCCTCGTCGCCGAGGTGGCGCGTGAGTTGGCCGATCAATTTGCCGCTCGCCGCCGTATAGGCGTCACCCGCCGCGCGCAGCGCGTCGGGTTGGTTCACCGCGGCGCGCAGGAACGTATTGGCGGTCTCGACCGTGGCGGCGATCGACTCGTGGATGGTCCCGTGGTCGGCCTCGAGCACGGTGAAGCCGCGCGCGAGCCTTGTCTCGGCAGCCTGGAACACCGGGAAATAATGCAGGTCCTCGACCTGGTGGTGGGCGTTGAGCTGCTGCAGGAAGAACTGCAGGCGCGGCGGGAACCAGGCGCGGAAGTCCTGCACGGTGGCGGTCCCGTCGCGAAAGGCCGCGGTCGCGTCGGTCAGCGCGCCGGCGATCTCGCGGAACATGTCGTGCCGCTGCAGCCAGAACTGCGCCATGCTGCCGAGATTGGCGTGACCCTCCCAGACCTCGCGCGGATAGCGGTCGGCGAGCAGGCGCAGGTCGGCCGGCCAGCAGGTGCGCGTGTCGAGCGCGAGGGCGGGGATGAGTTCGGTCATGCCAGCTAGATAAAGCTGCCGCGGCGAGACTCAATGCCCGGCCGGTGGCCCGGCACGGTCGCCCAGCGACAGCCACTCCCAGACCGCCACCAGGATCAGCACGGCGGTCGTCGCGGCCGAGAGGGCGAGCGGCGGCAGGACCGGCACCGTCACGATCAGCAGTGCCGTGAGGCCAAGCCCGACCAGATGCGAGAGCGGCGCGTTGGGGGCAGTGAGCCACTTGAACAGCAGGTTGCCGAGCAGATACAGCGCCGGCGCGCCGAGGATGACGGCGGCGGTCTTGAGGTCGGTATGGCCGCCCGGATGCTTCAGCGTGAGCTCATCGGCGACCGCCGCCACGATGATGCCGGCGACGATCGGGATGTGCATGTAGGTATAGCCCGAGCGCGCGATCCGCCCGGGGTCGGCCGACCCGGCAGCCGCACGGCTGGAGCGCTCCGCCCCGATGTTGAAATAAACGACCCACATCGCGACGCTGCCGACGAAGCAGTTGGCGAAGGCCGCGAGCGTCACGGGAGTCCAGGTCAGTCCCGCGAAGGTCGCGCCGGTGATCAGGATCGACTCGCCGAGCGCGATGATGACGAACAGGCCGCAGCGCTCCGCCATGTGGGCGCCCTCGACGGTCCAGTCGGCCGTGGTCGAGCGGCCAAGGCCGGGGACGTGGAAGCCGATCAGCGGCGAGCCGGTGTCGATCGCGAGCGCGAGCCCCCACACCGCGAGCCGCCATTCGGGGCGCACAAACCCGCCCGCGATCCAGCAGGCCGCGCCCGCGCCGCGCCAGAGCGCGATGCGCACGAAGTTGCGGTAGTTGCCCGCGTCGTGGCGCTTCAGCGCCCACAGCATGAACAGCTTCGGGATGACTTCGAGCGCCCCGTAGGCGAGCGCGAAGGCCAAGGCCCGCTCCTCGAAGGCTTTCGGGACCGAGGCCGAGACGATCAGCCCGAGCAGCATCAGGAGGAACAGCAGCAGGCGCACCGGCGCGCGCTCCGGATCGACCCAGTTGGTGACCCAGGCGTTGTCGATCCAGGCCCACCACAGCGCCAGCATCAGGACGGCGGTCTGCAGCACGCCGAGCGGGGTCAGGTGCTCCAGCAGCCCGTGCGAGAGCTGCGTCACCGCGAAGACGAACACGAGGTCGAAGAACAGCTCGACGAAGGTGACGCGGCTGTGCCCGTGGCGGACGCGAAGGTGATTGGTCTGCGCTGCGAGCATCGTGCGGCCCCTCGCACGCTGTCATAGCGGCATCAGCCGCGGCAGGCGAGAGCGCGGAGGCTGTCATCCCGGACGACGCGCGCAGCGCGGCGATCCGGGACCCATATAGCCCGACCCGCGCAAACGCGACCGTCCGATGTTTCATGGGTCCCGGCTCTCACGCTAACGCGTTCGGCCGGGATGACTGTTGCGTCGTTACCTGAACGGGATCGCGCCGCCGTTCGGGGACACGCCGACCGTTCCGATCACCTTGTTGTTGCCCGCGCTCGAGATCGTCGCGCCGCTCGCAACCGCAAAGCCGGTGCTGTTGTCCTGCAGGTTCATGGCCGACACCCGGATGCTTCCGGAAGACGCGTTGGAGTTCACCGCGATGCCGCTCCGGGCGATCGTGGTTCGCGACGCGTTGATGAAGCCGCCGCCCGACATCAGCAGGCCGGAGCCCGCGGCGTTCATGATCACCGAGTTGCTGATGCTCGCGATCGTGCTGCCGCTCGCGACCTCCAGCCCGCTCGCGCTCGCATTGTCGATGTGGACGTTGTCGAGCTGCGCGTTGATCCCGCCGAGGCCGGTGAACAGCCGGATGCCAGTGGCGATGTTGGCGATCCGCGTGTCGCGGACATAGAGGTTGGCGCTGGCGCTTTTGTCGACGTCGATGCCGCGCGAGGTGAACCCCGTGATCGTCACGTTGTCGACGGTGAGGTGAAGCCCCGCGGTGAAGCGTATTCCGTTCGATCCGGCGCCGACGCCCTGAATGTTCAGATTGCGCAGCACGATCTTGTCGTTGACCCCCGCGGTGACCACGATCCCGTTGGTGCCGTTGGCAAGAATGCTGCCGACGGCGCCGCCGCAGTCGATCGTGATCGACTTGGTGATCGTGAAGGCGCCGAACCCGCCCGCATCGACGCAATTGATCTCGCCGCCGCTGTTGGTCTTGGTCAGCGCCGCGGAGAAGGTTGCGCAGGGCGCGCTGCGGCTGCACGAGTTCGCGTCGCTGCCGACGCCGGATACCCAGGTGCGCGTCGCCTGGGCGTTCGCCGGGAGGGCGTAAGCGCAAAGGACCAGCGCGGCGCCCAGACCGAGTTTGTTCATGATGGCTCCCTCCTGAATGGACGCGGGCTTAGAAGAACGGGATCGGCCCGCCGTTCGGGGTGGATCCCGCCGCGCCGATGACCGTGTTGGTGCTGTTGGTTGAGACGGTGCCGCCGGCGATGAAGGTGATCGCGGTCCCGTTGTTCTCGAATGCGTTGTTCGAGATCCGGACGCTGCCGCCGGTGGCGATGACGTTCACGCCGGCGCTGTTGTTCAGGATGACGTTGTTGTCGGCATTGATGAAGGCGACATTGCTGACCAGTAGCGCCGAGCCGGACGACTCGGAGATCACCGAGTTCGTGACGCTGGCGATCATGTTCGTGCTGCCGAGTTCGATCCCATGCGAGGTGAGGCGATCGATGCGCGACTGGTCGACCTGAAGGCGGAAATCTCCGCTGCTGTTGAAGAGCTGGATGCCGCGAGTCAGATTGGTCATCTGCACGTTGCGCAGATACAGGCTGCCGCCGCCGCTCTTGTTCACGCAGACGCCACAGCCCGGGAAGGCGGAGATGCGCACATTGTCGAGCAGCACGTGAGCGCCGGCGGTGACGCGCACCCCGTTGTTGCCGAACGGCCCCTGGATGACCAGGTTTCGGATCACCACCTTGTCGGTCGCGCCGGCCGCGACGTTGATGCCGTTGCCGCCGTTCGGGATCGAGATGCCGCCGCCGGCACCGGAGCAGTCGATCGTGATCGCCTTGTTGATCGTCACCGAGCCGAAGCTGCCGGCATCGAGGCAATCGATTTCGCCGCCGGCGGCGGTCTTGGTCAATGCGCCCGCGAAGGTCAGGCAGGGGGCGGTGCGGCTGCACGGATTGGTGTCGAGGCCGGTGCCCGACACCCAGGTTCGGGTCGCCTGGGCATTCGCCGACGTCGCGCAAAGGCCGAGCGCGAGAGCGGCGCCCAGGCTGGCTAGTGTGTTCATGACGATCTCCTGAAGACGATCTAGCGGAACGCAATCGCCGGGCCGTTGGGCGCAAGGCCGGGCGCGCCGATGATGCTGTTGTTGCCCGCGCTCGAGACGGTCCCGCCGGCGACGAAGTTGATCGCCGTCGTGTTGTCGTCGAACGCGTTCTGCGAGAGGTTGATGGTGCCGCCGGAGACCCCGACGCGTGCGCCCGTGGTGTTGCGCGCGATCACGTTGCGCGACGCATTGATGGTCCCGGCGCCATTCGCGAACAGCGCGCTGCCCGAATTTGCGATCACCGAATTGCTGATGCTGGCGATCACGTTCGAGCTGCCGATCGTCAGGCCGCTGGAGTTTGCATCGATGCGGGTGTTGTCGATCTGGGCCTTGATGGCGCCGCCCGTGCTGGTCAGCACGATCGCCGATGCGGTACCGGTGATGCGGCTGTCGCGGACGTAAAGGCTGGTGTTGGTCGTGCCCGGCGTCACAAGGATGCCTTCGCCGGTAAAATTGGTGAGCCGGACGTTCTGCAAGGTCACGCTCGCGGCG
>DATEKY010000202.1:0-2046 GCA_035277225.1 Xanthobacteraceae bacterium | reverse complement strand
CAAGCCGCGCGCCGAGGCCTTCGGCCGCGCATTGCGCGAGAGTCGTCTCGTAACCCTGACCCGATCCCATCAGTCCGCATGAGACCAGGACCGCCCCGGTCGGCTCGACGCGAATGGTCGCGACCTCATGGCCCGAGCCGGGAATGCCGGCCTTGCGATAGAACGCCGATCCGTAGGTGGTCGACTCGATCACGGTACACAACCCAAGTCCGACCAGACGGCCGTCCGCGCGCTCCTGTGCGTGCCGTGTGCGCAGCGCGTCATAGCCGATCGCGGCGGCCGCCGTCTCCAGCGTCGCGCGCGGCGTCACGTCCACGTAGGTCTCGCCGGTCACGGTGACGAACGGCAGGTCCGCATCGCCGATCGAATTGAGCCGCCGCACCGCCAGCGGATCGAGCGCAAGCTCGCGGGCGATCGCGTCGATCGTCCCTTCCATGATCCACGACGCACTCGCCATCGGCGCCCGCATCGGCCCGGCGGGACACTTGGTCGTGAGGAACACCGAGACGTCGTAGGCATAGGCCGGTAGCCGGTAGGGACCGGGCAGGATCATCGCGACGACGCGCGCCATGTAATTCGCCGGAAAGAAGCAATAGGCGCCGAAGTCGGCCTCGATCCGGGCTTCCAGCGCGAGGATGCGCCCATCGGCCGCCACTGCGGTGCGGGTGACGATCGTCTCCTCGCGCGCGTGCAGCGCGGCGATCAAGTTCTCGCCCCGCTCCTCTTCCCAGCGCACCGGCCGTTCGAGCGCGATCGAGAGGGCTGCGACCGCAAGCTCCTCGCGCAGCAGCACGATCTTCAACCCGAACCCGCCGCCGATGTCGGGTGAGATCACCGTGACCTGCGTCTCCTTGAGCCGCAGGCGCGTCGCGAGCGCCGTGCGCAGCGGATGCGGCGCCTGATTGCCGCTGCGAAACGTCAGATGCCGGCGGCCCGCATCCCATTCGGCGATGCAGCCGCGCGGCTCGAGCGGCGCATGGGTCTGGCGGTGCTGCGCGAAGCGCGCCGTGACGATGCGGTCGGCGCGCGCGAAAGCCGCCGCGAGGTCGCCGGCCGCGAAGGTCTGGTGCGAGATGAGGTTGGACTGATGCTCGGGATCGACCGGCGCCGCGGAGGCAAGCCGCGCTGTCGCCACATCCGGTACGGCGGCCAGCGCCGCATAGTCGACCGCGACCGCTTCCGCGCCGTCGACCGCGGCGGAGCGCGTCTCGGCGATCACGCAGGCAACGAGGTCGCCGGCAAAGCGCACCTTGTCGACGGGAAACGGCGGCAGGTCGACCGGCTTCAACCCTTCGATCGGCGGCGCGACCCGCAAGGTGGTCGCCGCGCGGGCCATGTCGGCGCCGGTCCACACCGCAACGACGCCCGGGACGCGCAGCGCCGCACTCGCATCGATCCGCTCGATCCTGGCGTGGGCGTGCGGGCTGCGGACGAACACGGCATGCAGCGCATGCGGCACCGCGATGTCGCCGATGTAACGCCCGCGGCCGGTCAGGAACCGCTCGTCCTCGCGCCGCAGCACCGCGTCACCGATGCCGCCGTCGCGACGTGGCGCCGCCGCCGAGGGGGCGCTCATGATGGGCCCGCGAGCGTTTCGTCGGTGGATGCATCGAACAGATGCAGCCGCCGCGGCTCGATCGCGATATCGATGCGGTCGCCGACGGCGATGCGTGCCTCCTTTGGCGCACGCACGACGAGCTCGACGCCGCTTACCTGCAGGTTGACGTGTTGCTCGGAGCCGAGCGGGGAGATCAGGACGGCTTGACCGCTCAGATCGCCGCCCCGCGCGGCGCCGACTTCAACGTCTTCCGAACGCAGCCCGAGCACGACCTTGCGGCCGTCCTGCCCGCGCGTGCGCTCCGGGTCGAGCTTCAGCCGGAACGCGCCGCGCACGAAGGCGCCGTCCGCCAGCTCGCCTTCGATGAAGTTCATCTGCGGGCTGCCGAGGAAGCCCGCGACGAAACGATTGACCGGCCGGTTGTAGATCGCGTCAGGCGAACCGATCTGCTGCACGAAGCCGTTGCGCATCACCGTGATGCGGTCGGC
>DATEKY010000201.1:0-5125 GCA_035277225.1 Xanthobacteraceae bacterium | reverse complement strand
TCGAGCCGTTCGGACACCGCGCGCGCAAGCTCCGCCTGACGGCCGGACAGCACTTCGCCCATCGTGTGCACGCGGCCCGCCGTGTCGGCCTGGATGCGCGCGATCTCCGCCATGCGCTCCTCGAGCTCGCCGGCATGGAGGTCGTGGCGCGCCGCCTCGACGCCGCGCGCGCGCGAGCCGCGCGCCAGCATGACGGCGATGGCGCCGAGCAGCGCGAGCACGATGCAGGCAAAGCCGGTGAGCGCTTCGCCGACGGTGACGGCGACGCCGCCGATTACGAGGAAGGTCTCGGTCATGACGCCCTTGTAGCGCGATTCGCCTTAACAGGAACGAAACAGGAACACGAAATGGGACGGCCAAGCAACTGGAACTTTTGGCCGTTCACGCCGGGTTCAGCGCCGACCGTGCCCTCTCCGGCGGCCTGGGAATCAAGGGAGAGAGAAACGCATGCGAAAGTTCATCCTGATGGCTTTGGCCGGCATTGCGATCGCGCTCGCCGCCCCGCAGTTCGCGTCGGCGACGCCGTTGTCGCTCGGCAGCGGCCTCGGCGCCGCGGCGGACAACGTTTCGACCACGGAGCAGGTGCATCACCGCCGCTGGCACCGCCGGCATCACCACCGCCATCGCCATCATCACCGTCACCGTCATCATCGCCACTGACGGCTCCTTTCGACGGCCGGCGTCCGCGCCGGCCGTCTCGTTTCGGCGTGGTTGACCGGGCGTCCCGCGCCTCGTAAATCGCCGCGCATGGCGTTGCGCGAGATCATCATCCTTCCCGACAAGCGGCTGCGGCTCGTCTCCGAACCGGTGAAAACCGTCGACGCGGAGGTGCGCGCGCTGGTCGCCGACATGTTCGAGACCATGTACGAGGCGCCGGGCGTGGGGCTCGCCGCGATCCAGATCGGCGTACCGAAGCGCATCGTCACGGCAGACACCGCGAAGAAGGACGAGGAAAAGCGCCCGCAGGTGTTCCTCAATCCGGAGGTGGTGTGGTCCTCGGAGGAGAAAGGCACCTACGAGGAAGGCTGTCTGTCGATCCCGGAATATTACGAGGAGGTCGAGCGGCCGACGCAGGTCAAGGTCCGCTACCTGGACATCGACGGCAAGACCCAGGAGATCGAGGCGAACGGCCTGCTCGCAACCGTGCTGCAGCACGAGATCGATCACCTCAACGGCGTCCTGTTCATCGACCACATCTCCAAGCTGAAGCGCGACCGCGTGATCAAGAAGTTCGCCAAGGCGGCCAAGCGCGAGGCCGGGTAGACGGCGGCGCCGCAGTCTGATATCATTGATATCAGAAAGGAAGCCTTAAATGCCCGATCTGCTTGTTCGCGATATCGAGGACGATCTAAAGCGCCTGATCGAGGAACGCGCGCGTACGCATCGCCGCAGTCTCTCAGACGAGGTGAAATCGTTGGTTCGGCGCGGTCTTGAGCTTCCGGAAAAGCCGGTCGGGATGGGCACGTATCTGATGTCCATGGTCCGTCCTGAGGATCGCGGCGACGATCTGGTTTTCGAAATCAAAGGTGAGCTCTCTCCGCCGCCCGATTTCAAATGATTCTGCTCGACACGAATGTCGTCTCGGCGCCGTGGCGTCCGCGACCGGATGATGCCGCCATCGCCTGGCTGGAGGCGCAGCCGTTCAATTCGCTCTATCTCTGCACTCCGGTTCTCGCGGAGTTGCGGTTCGGCGCGGAGCGACTCGATCCGGGAGGCCGGCGCGACCGCTTGCGTACTTTCATTGACCGGCTTGAGAACGAAGTCTATCGCGGCCGCATTCTTGCTCTCGATGCTGCAGCGGCGGCTGAATACGGTCGCGTCGCCGCGATGCGTGAGCGTGCCGGTCGCCGCATTGAACTGATGGATGCCATGGTCGCCGCGATCGCGATTGTTCATCGTGCTGTTGTCGCGACGCGCGACGTGTCCGACTTCACCGGTCTCGGCCTCGACATCATCAATCCGTTCGAGTTCAACGGCTGACCATGCCGCTGCGCCTCATCTTCATGGGCACGCCCGACTTCGCGGTGCCGACGTTGCTGGAGATCATCGGCCGCGGGCATGAGGTCGTCGCGGTCTACACGCGCGCAGCCAAGCCCGCTGGGCGAGGCATGGAGCTGCAGGCCACGCCGGTCGAGCGCGAGGCGCGCCGCTTCGGCATTCCGGTGCTGACGCCGAAGACGCTGCGCACCGAGGACGCCGCCGCGGAATTCCGCGCGCACGACGCGGATGCAGCGGTGGTCGTCGCCTACGGGCTGATCCTGCCGGTGCCGGTGCTGGAAGCCGTGCCGCTCGGCTGTTTCAACCTGCATGCCTCGCTGCTGCCGCGCTGGCGCGGCGCCGCTCCGATCAACCGCGCCGTGATGGCGGGTGATGCGGAAAGCGGCGTGATGGTGATGCGGATGGCCGAGGGGCTCGATACCGGACCGATCGCTCTTGCCGAGCGGAGGCCGATCGGGACCGACATGACGGCGGGCGACCTGCATGACTCGCTGGCGCGGGCCGGCGCCGACCTGACGGTGCGCGCGCTCGGTGCGCTCGAGCGCGGTACCCTCCAGTTCACGCCGCAGCCCGAGGAGGGCGTGACTTACGCGGCGAAGATCGACAAGAGCGAGACGCGGATCGACTGGACCAAGCCCTGGAAAGCCGTGCACGACCATTGCCGCGGGCTGTCGTCGTTTCCCGGCGCCTGGTTCGAATTGCCGGGCACCGGCCGCATCAAGGTGCTGCGCACGACGCGCGGTGAAGGCTCCGGCGCACCGGGCGCCGTGCTGGACGACCGGCTGACGATCGCGTGTGGCGAGGGGGCAGTGCGGCTCATCGAGGTGCAACGCGCCGGCAGGCAGCCGATGAAGGCGGAAGAATTCCTGCGCGGCAGCAAGGTCGCGCCGGGAACCAGGTTGCCGTGACCGTCCGGCCTGCGCGTGAAGCCGATGCGCCTGCCATCCGCCGCCTGCTGATCGCGGCCTTCGGCGGTGAGGCGGAGGCCGATCTGGTGGACCGGCTGCGCGCTGTTGACGATCTTGCACTGGCGCTCGTGGCAGAGGACGACAGCGTATCCGGCTACGCGGGATTTCCGCAGCTCACGGTGGATGAGGACGGTCGCACTTGCGATGCAGCCGGTCTGGCGCCGCTTGCCGTCATGCCCGGCCGCCAGAAGCAGGGCATCGGCAGCGCGCTGATCCGCGAGGGCCACCGCCTGCTTGCGCAGCGCGGCTGTCCGCTCGTCTTCGTGCTCGGCGATCCGGGGTACTACACACGCTTCGGCTACGATCTCGCGACGGCAGCGCCGTTTGCCTCGCCCTACACCGGGCCGCATTTCATGGCGCTGCGCCTGAACGAGAATGCTCCCCGCGTCGGCAAGGTCCGCTATCCTGCGGCGTTCGACGGGCTCTGATCATGCCGCGATTCAAGCTGACCATCGAGTATGACGGCACGCCGTTCGCCGGCTGGCAATGGCAGGACGGCGCGCCGACGGTGCAGCGCGTGCTCACCGACGCGATCGCGGCGTTCTGCGGCCATGCCGTGAAGGTCGCGGGCGCGGGGCGCACCGACGCGGGCGTGCATGCGCTCGCCCAGGTGGCGCATGTCGATCTGGAGAAGGACTGGCGCGTCGACAAGGTGCGCGATGCCGTCAACGCGCATCTGCGGCCACACCCGATCGCGGTGCTCGCCGCCGAAAAGGTCGCGGACGGCTTCGACGCGCGCTTCTCGGCGCGCAAGCGCCACTATCTCTATCGCATCGCCAACCGCCGGCCGGACCTTGCGCTCGATCGCGCGCGCGCGTGGCGCGTGCCGCGCCGGCTGAACGTGGAGGCGATGCATGCGGCGGCGCAGCGGCTGATCGGCAAGCACGACTTCACCACCTTCCGCTCGACCGAATGCCAGGCGAAGTCGCCGGTGAAGACGCTCGATGTGCTGGACGTGACGCGCCACGGCGACGAGGTCCGGATCGAGACGTCAGCGCGCTCGTTCCTGCACAACCAGGTGCGTTCGATGGTCGGCTCACTCGCGCTGGTCGGCGACGGCAAATGGAGCGCGGACGATCTGGCCGCCGCGCTTGCGGCCCGCGACCGTGCGCGATGTGGCCCAGTGGCGCCGCCCGAAGGGCTTTATCTCGTGAGCGTGGATTACTGAGGATCCCGGATGATCTCGCGCCGCGCGCTGCTGTCCGCCTCGTCGCTGCTCATCGCGACGCCGGTGCGCGCGCAGAATTTCCCCAGCGGACAGGTGCGCATCATCGTGCCGTTTCCGCCCGGCGGCGCCACGGACGTGCTGGGCCGCGTGCTCGCGGCAGGTCTGCAGACCGCGTGGGGTCAGACCGTGATCTCCGAATACCGGCCGGGCGCGGCCGGCGTGATCGGCACGCGGCAGGTGGTCGCCGCGCTACCCGACGGTCACACGCTGCTGATGGCCTCGACCGGCGCGATCCTGGCGCTCGCGGGCGGACAGGGTGGCGCGTTCGACGTGACGCGCGAGCTCGCTCCGGTATCGCTGATCGCCGCGCCGCCCTACATCCTGGTGGTCAATCCGAACGTGCCGGTGCGCAGCGCCGCCGAACTGATCGCGCACGCGAAGGCCAATCCGGGCAAGCTCTCGTTCGGCTCGTCCGGGGTCGGCTCGGCGTCGCATCTCTCCGGCGCGCTGTTCTCTCAGATGACCGGCGTGGAGATGCTGCATGTGCCCTATCGCGGCACCGGTCCTGCCGTCACCGATCTGCTCGGCGGACGCATCGACCTGATGTTCTCGCCCGCGCTGGTGGTGACGCCGCACATCGCGGCCGGAACCTTGCGCGTGATCGGCACCACCGGAGCCGCGCGCTCGGCGCTGTTTCCGGATTTTCCGACCATCGCGGAGACCGGCCTGCCGGACTACCAGTCGCTCGGCTGGTTCGGATTGTTCGCGCCGGCCGGCACGCCGCGCGACGTGGTCGCGAAGATCAGCGCGGACGTGGGGCGGGTGCTCGGCTCGCCCGAGGCGAGGCAGCGCCTCGCCGAGCAGGGCGCCGAGCCGGCACCGAATAGCCCCGATGCGTTCACGGCCTTCGTCAATGTCGATATCGCGAAATGGCTCGATCTCGCAGGCAAGGCCGGGATCAGGCTGGCGAACTGAAATATCTCTCGAGGAT
>DATEKY010000200.1:0-7515 GCA_035277225.1 Xanthobacteraceae bacterium | reverse complement strand
GACGAGTTCACCAAGCCGGTCGCCAAGATGGGAGCGCATACGGCGGTGCTCGGCGCGCGCTTCTACGCCGGCGGCAATTTCCCGGCGAAGTACAAGAATGCGATGTTCATCGCACGTCACGGCTCGTGGAATCGCACCAAGAAGCAGGGCGGCGACATCGTCGTGGCGTTCTTCAACAAGGACGGCACCGTGAAGAACGTGGAGCCCTTCATCACCGGCTTCCTCGGCGCCGACAACAACTACGTGGGGCGTCCGGTCGACGTGCTGTTCCTCAAGGACGGCTCGATGCTGATCTCGGACGACTTCAACGGCGCGGTGTGGCGCGTGACCTACGGCAATCCGAAAAGCGCCGCCGCGAAGTAACTGACGACACCAGCGGGGGCGGCGACCGCCGCCCTCGCGCCCTCCAGCCTCAAATTGCCCCGGACATCCATGCGGACGCTTCTTGCCGCCACAGCGCTTGTCGGCGCGCTCGCCAGCGGCGGCCACGCCGCGACCTATGACGAAAAGCTCGCGACCTGCCTCGCCTGCCACGGCGAGAAGGGCATTTCGGAAACCAGCGAAGTACCCTCGCTCGCCGGCATGCCGGCCGATTTCACCCTGATCCAGCTGTTCCTGTTCCGCCAGGGCACCCGCAAGGTCGAGATCATGAACGACGTTGCGAAGGACCTGACCGACGACGATTTGCGCAAGCTCTCCGAGTACTTCTCGAAGCTGCCCCCGCCGCAGGCTTCGGGCGGCGCACCCGACCCCGCCGTCGCCGAACGCGCGAAGGCGGTGATCGCCAAGAACCATTGCGGATCCTGCCACAATCCGGATTTCTCCGGGCGCGAGCAGATGCCGCGCCTCGCGGCACAGCGCGAGGACTACCTGCTGAAGGCGCTGCGCGACTACAAGTCGGCCCAGCGCCCGGGCTACGACGCGACCATGGACGAGGTGATCCGCCCGATCACCGATGCCGACATCGTGGACCTGTCGCACTATCTCGCGCGTCTGCGCTGACCACACCGGCCCTCCTCATCCTGAGTCGCGACCCGATAGGGTCGCGTGTCGAAGGATGGCCGAACGCAAAAGCCATCGCCTGCGCCATGGTTCGAGGCGCCCGCCTTCGCTGAGGCCATAAGCGCGTTTACGCGCGTCTGCGACGCGCTATGGGCGGGCTCCTCACCATGAAGTCCGGGCTCGCCCACGCGGCTTGCCCACGGGGCGGCGCGCCACGCATTCGTGCGATGACAAATTGTCCGGGGCCAAACAGGCGACACATTCCCATGGTTGTGCAAAGATCGCGTGCTTAAACAGTTCAACAAGTCCCGGGAGGTCGTCATGAGAGTGCTTCTTGGCGCTTCGGCGCTCGCCGTTGCATTGGCTTTGCCCGCTCAGGCGCAACAGCCGTCGGCGGGAAATCTCGAAAAACTCGGCAACTTCCAGCAGACCGGAACCGCCGAGATGGCCCACATTCCCCAGACCGGCGCGAAGGCCGAGGCGATCAAGAAGTCGCTGGCCAAGATCAAGCTGCCGCGCGGGTTCAAGATCGCGCTCTATGCGATCGTTCCCGACGCGCGCCACATCGCGGTCGGGCCGCAGGGCATCGTCACCTTCGTCGGCACGCGCAAGAGCAAGGTCTGGTCGGTGACAGACCGCGACAAGGACCGCGTCGCCGACGAAGTGAAGGAGTTCGCGCCGTCGGTCGACTTCAAGATCCCCAACGGCGTGTGCTTCTCCAAGGACGGCTTCCTGTTCATCGCCGAGCAGAATCGCGTGCTGCTGTTCCCTGCGGCCGAGTTCTTCTACGAGGGGCCGGACGTCGCGGCGTTCCAGGTGGTGAAGCAGGGCGAGCTGATCCCGCCGGCCGAGGAGTCCTATAACCACACCGCGCGGACCTGCCGCATCGGGCCGGACGACAAGCTCTACATCACGCTCGGACAGCCGTTCAACGTGTTCGCGCCGGAGAAGATGGACCTCTACAAGAAAGAAGGCATCGGCGGCATCATCCGCATGAGCCGCGAGGGCAAGGACCGCGAGGTGTTCGCCTGGGGCGTGCGCAATTCCGTCGGCATGGATTTCAATCCGAAGGACAAGTCGCTGTGGTTCACCGACAACCAGGTAGACGGCATGGGCGACGACCAGCCGGCGGGCGAGCTCAACCGCGCCGACAAGCCCGGAATGCAGTTCGGATTCCCGTGGTATGGCGGCGGCAAGACGCGCACCAACGAGTACAAGGACCAGACGCCGCCCGCCGGCCTCACCTTCCCGAAGGTCGAGATGGTGGCGCATGCGGCCGACCTCGGCATGACGTTCTATTCGGGGCGCATGTTCCCGCAGAAATACCGCGGCGGCATCTTCTCGGCGCAGCACGGCTCATGGAATCGCACCACGCCGGTCGGCGCGCGCGTGATGTTCACGAGCCTCAAGGAAGACGGCACCGCCGACAAGACGGAACCCTTCGCCGAAGGCTGGCTGACCGAGAACGGCGAATATCTCGGCCGTCCGGTCGACATCGCGCAGTTGCCCGACGGCTCGATCATCGTGTCGGACGATCTCGCCGGCGCGCTGTACCGCATCTCGTATGAAGGGCGGTAACGAAGACTCGTACCGCTTCACCTCTCCCCGCTTGCGGGGAGAGGTCGACCGCCGAAGCTCTTGCGAAGGCGGGCGGGTGAGGGGGGCTTGCCTGACGCTCGGACCATTCGAATGACAAAGATGCCCCTCACCCGGCTCGGACCTTCGGTCCTCGCCACCCTCTCCCCGCAAGCGGGGAGAGGGAAGACCGCGCTTGCGGCGCTCGTGATCGCACTCTCACTGCATGTGCCCGCCTATTCAGCCGGCAACGTCACGGCCGGGCGGCAGAAGGCGCTGCAGTGCCAGACCTGCCACGGCCTCGATGGCCTCTCGAAAATGCCCGAGTCGCCGAACATTGCGGGCAATCCCGAGCAGTATCTGGTGCGTCAGCTCAACGCCTTCCGCAAGGGCGAGCGCAAGAACGAGATGATGTCGGTCGTGGTGCAGCAGCTGTCCGATCAGGACGTCGCCGATCTCGCCGCCTACTACGCGGCGATCGAGGTGACGGTGAAGCTGCCGAGATAGAGCATGATCCCGAAATGTGGGCACCGGTTTTCGGGAAAGATCATGCTCCACGAACTGGTCAGCGCGCCGCGCAAATGCCCTTCAGCGCCCGCCACTCGGCGGCGGTGAGGATTTCCGGTCCGGTGTTCACACCGAGGTCCTTGCTCATCAGGGCGAGCCGATCCTCGCTCATCGGGTGCGACGCGAGCAGCGCGATGCTCTTGCTCGCTTCGTTGCCGGTGACGCGCACCAGCAGGGCGCCGAGCGGTTTCGGCGAGCGGCCGAGCTTGTGCATCACGTCGATCGCGAATGTGTCGGCGGCGCGCTCCTGGTCGCGCGAATAGGACGCGTCGAACAGCGAGCGTCCGGCGAACACCACGGCGCTGCCGCCGGTCACGTCGCCGAACAGCAGCCCGATCAGGAAGGATGTGCCGCCGGTCTGGATCAGCCTGCGCAAGCTGTCGCGATGCTGCACGTGCCCCAGCTCGTGCGCGAGCACGCCGGCGATCTCGTCCGGGCTCTCGGCTTTGCGCAGCAGGCCGGCGAGCAGATAGACCTTGCCGCCCGGCAGCGCGAACGCGTTCGGGACGCTCGACGACAGCACCTGCGCCTCCAGCGGCATGGTGATGCCGCCGGCATCCTTGAGCTTCTCGACCAGTTTCGTGAACGCCGCCTGACCGTCGGCGCGGGTGCAGGTCTTGCCGCCGAACAGGAACTTGACCTGCTTGTCCACCGCGCCGCCGAGGCGCTGCTCGATCGAGAGCGGCAGCACGGGCGCGAGCCGGTCCGCCGCGAGCGGAATGCCGAACAACGTCAGCAACAGGATCGAGCACACCGCCGCGAGCGACCAGGCCACGATGCGCCACGTCTGTCCGGGGGATCTGCCTGCGTCGAGCGACCGGCAATAGGCCGCAAGCACGCCCTGGGTCGCCGGATCGGACACCTCGAGGCGCGCCAGCGGCAACGCGCTCGTGCAGGATAGCCGCAGCATCGCGGGCGGACCGTCGGCGCGACGGACCTGGTCGAACGGCCAGCTCTCGATGACGGTGTCCTGATCGGCGATGTCGAGGCCGCTCGCGAAGCGCAGCGTCACGCTGCGTTTGCGATTGGAGCGGCCGTCGAGAAAGATGCCGCTATGGTCGGTACCGGCGGTCATGACGAGCTCAGAACCCCGCGACGTCGAGGCTGTTGGCAAACCCTTCGCCGAGCGCGCTGACCAGCTCTCCCTGCGCGGCGACGTTGTCGGCCGCGGTGAGGTTTTCGACGGTCACCGAGTGGGCCACCCGCTGCCAGAGGTCGCGCATCAGATAGATGCGGATGACGGTTCCGACCGCCAGCGCGGCGACGATGTAGCCGAAGCCGCCCATGAGCAGGACCGGAAGCTGCTGCATCGCAAGCAGGAACTTCTGCTCGGTCGGGGTGCCGCCGCCGATGCTCACGTATCCGATCGCAAATGCGATTCCGATCCAGACGCCGAGGACGGTGAGGAGCAGCACGCACCAGCCGATGACCTTCCAGTAGAGGCCGATGAACGCCCCGTTGCGCAGGTCGGACGTGAAGCTGACCTCGCCGATTCGAATGCCGGAGACCCACCAGCGCCATTCGATCGCGCGCATCGCGGCGTAGATGAAGGGCACGGGAATGAGCAGGAAGCCCGTCAGCCACATCAGCAGCCAGAGCCACCACACCTTCTTGAACAGCCCGCCGCCGGTGCCCACGAAGCGGCCCTGCAGGTCGCCATACGAGGTGTGGCGCATCTTGTAGCGTTCGAGCGAGGCCTTGGCCCAGGGCATCGCGATGCCGAGCGTGATGACGGCGAGAAGCATCCACAGGCCGGCACGCCACGCGTAGCTCCAGCCCGAGCCGGTCATCCAGAAGCGCACGCCGCGCCACACCGTGCGGGTCAGCCGGTAACGGCGCGCGCGATAGATGGCGAACTGGGCGAACAGGAAGAAGAACAGGCCGAGCGGGACGGAGGCGAACGCCTGCAGGCGCTCCGCTTCGAGGCCGATGAGAAAGTAGGCAAGATAGATCGGCGCCAGGATCGCGAGCGCGAACAGGAAGCCGATGAGCAGTTCCTTCGCGGTGCCGGTGTATTCGGCCGCGTCGCCGTCCACCGCGGTGTTCGACCACAGATGCCGCCGCATGTCGGTCGCGAGCCAGAAGCGATAGAAGCCGACCGTGACGAGCTCGAGCGCGGCGCCGCGCATGACGAGGCGGCGGAAATCCCGCCGCTCGCCGGAGAACGTGATCCGGGCGGTTCCCGCGGGAAGGGGTGGAGGAACCGGCGGCAGGCCGAACGGGAAGGACGTGTCGTTCATGATCGGCGCCCTCTGCACGAGGTACGCCAGAGTACCACATACAGCCAATGTTAGAGCATGACTCGCGCAGCCTACCGGGTGGCGAGCCGCGCGCGGATGCCTGTTTGTGTGGTCAGGCGCTGCCGAGGTTCAACACGCGCAGCCCGGCACGGCCGGGGGAATGCCCGGCAGGAGATCGTCAGCCTTGGAAAACGCGAGGTTATTCCGCCGCTTCGCGCACCGGCTCGACCTTCTCCACCCTGGCGGCGCAGAACTTGAACTCGGGAATCTTGCCGAACGGATCGAGCTTCGGATTGGTCAGCAGGTTCGCGGCCGCCTCGACATAGGCGAACGGAATGAACACGACGCCGTCCGGTACTCCGTCGTCCTGGCGCGAGGCAAGTTCCACCACGCCGCGCCGCGTCGTGACGCGCACCATGTCGCCCGGCGCGATGCCGAGCTTCTCGATCGTGCCGCGCGAGAGCTGCGCGCTCGCATTCGGCTCGATCGCGTCGAGCACGGTTGCGCGGCGCGTCATCGAGCCGGTGTGCCAGTGCTCGAGCTGGCGGCCGGTCGAGAGGATGAACGGGTACTCGGCGTCCGGCATCTCGTCCGGCGGCGTGTAGCGCGCGGCGACCAGCTTTCCCAACCCGTTCGGGCGCGGGAAGCCCTGGTCGAACACGACGTCGCGGCCGGGCACGTCCGGGCCGTCGACCGGATAGGTGACGTGGTCCTCGCGCTCGACACGCTCCCACGTGATGTTCTCGAGCGCCGGCATCAGGCTCGCCATCTCGGTGAACACTTCGCTCACGTGGCGGTAGTTCCAGTTGCAGCCCATGCGCTGTGCGAGATCCTGGATGATCCACAGATCCTGGCGCGCCTCGCCCGGCAGCGGCAGCGCCGCGCGGCCCATCTGCACCTGGCGATTGGTGTTGGTGACGGTGCCGTCTTTCTCGGGCCACGCGCTCGCGGGGAGGATCACGTCGGCATAGGAGCAGGTCTCGGTGACGAAGATGTCCTGCACAACGAGGTGCTGCAGATGCGCGAGCGCGCCGCGCGCGTGGTTCAGGTCAGGATCGGACATCGCGGGGTTCTCGCCCATGATGTACATGCCCTTGATCTCGTCGTTGTGCACCGCGTCCATGATCTCGACCACGGTCTTGCCGCGCTTGGGATCGAGCGTGACGCCCCAGGCGGCTTCGTACTTGGCGCGGATCGAGACATCTTCCACGGACTTGTAGTCGGGGAAGAACATCGGGATCAGCCCGGCGTCGGAGGCGCCCTGCACGTTGTTCTGTCCGCGCAGCGGATGCAGCCCGGTGCCGGGACGGCCGACCTGGCCGCAGATCAGCGACAGCGCAATCAGACAGCGCGCATTGTCGGTGCCGTGGGTGTGCTGCGATACGCCCATGCCCCAGAAGATGATGGCGCGCTCGGCGCGCGCGAAGGTGCGCGCGACGTTGCGAAGCACGTCCGGCTCGATGCCGCAGATCGGCGCCATCTCCTCCGGCGTGAACGGCTTCACCGTTTCGGCAAGCTTGTCGAAGTCCTCGGTGTAGGTCTGGACGTATTGCTGGTCGTACAGCTTCTCTTCGATGATGACGTTGAGCATGCCGTTGAGCATCGCCACGTCGGTGCCGTTCTTGAACTGCATCATCTGCCAGGCATGGCGCTTGAGCGCCTGGCCGCGCGGATCCATCACGATCAGCTTCGCGCCGCGCTTGGCCGCCTGCTTGAAGAAGGTCGCAGCCACGGGGTGGTTCTCGGTCGGGTTCGCGCCGATCACGATGATGACGTCGGAGTTCTTGCACTCGTTGAAGGTCGCCGTCACGGCGGCCGAGCCGACACCCTCGAGCAGCGCCGCCACCGACGAGGCGTGGCACAGCCGCGTACAGTGATCGACGTTGTTCGAGCCGAAGCCGGTGCGCACCAGCTTCTGGAACAGATAGGCCTCCTCGTTCGAGCCCTTGGCCGAGCCGAAGCCGGCAAGCGCGCGCGGGCCGTCGCGGTCGCGGATCTTCACCAGGCCCGCAGCCGCGCGCTCCATCGCCTCGTCCCAGGTGGCGGTCCGGAAATGCGTCCACGGGTTCGCGGGATCGACCAGGTCGTCCGCGGCCTTCGCCACGCCGTCCTTGCGCACCATCGGCTGCGT
>DATEKY010000199.1:0-2974 GCA_035277225.1 Xanthobacteraceae bacterium | reverse complement strand
GCCGCTGGCAAAGCTCGGGGAGCATGACGGCGAGGCGGGTAGGGCCTAACCGGTCCGCTGCTTCGCGGCCTTTAAGAAATTCAGCATAAATCTCATCACCTCTTCGGGCTGCTCCTGCTGCACCCAGTGGCCGGCACCGGGCACGAGGTGACAGCCGAGCATCTGCGTGCAGGCCTCTCTCTGCATCTGCTCGAAGTCGCCAGGCTTCTGATAGACGCCCCAGTCGCTCGCGCCCGCGATGAAGCAGGACGGCTGGTCGATCGTGCGGCCGGAGAAAATTTCTAGATCGGCGTTCGGCGTGCCGGCGGTGCGGCAGCGGTACCAGTTGAGCCCGCCCTGGAATCCGGTACGGGCGAATTCGCCGCTGTAGACGCTGAGCTCGTCTTCGGTGAGCCACCGGCAGGCCGCGATCTCGGCCGCGGAGGGCATTTCGCTGGCGACCGTCTCGGCCATGCCCTGCGCCAGATCCATGATGTAATAGGTCGGCATCTTGGCAAGCTCGCCGGCGTTCCAGGCATTCAGCTTGAACGGCCGGTTGTCGGGCCAGTCGGCGCTCTTGTGGTGATAATAGGCGCGCAGGAAGGCGTGAATGCCCTGCGCGGCATGCTGCATGTCCGCGTTGGCATCGCGCGTCGAATAGTACCAGTGATAATGCTTGCGCGGCCTCGGGAGCGCCGCGAGCTCGTCGAGCACGTTGACTGGCGCAGTCGAGGCATTGGCGCGCCCGGCGGCGCCGCCGAAGGGCAGGGACGGGGGCCCTGGAAACGGCGCGCTCATCATCACGACCGAACGAAACACATCCGGGCGCGCCAGCGCGCAGAACGCCGCGGCGGGCGAGCCGAAATCGTGTCCGATGACCGCCGCGACCGAGCGGCGGCCCAATGCGAAAACGAGCGCCAGCGCATCCTTGACCACGTTGAGCATGCGGAACGGCATGAGATCGGCGCCGTAGCCTTGCTCCCATCCCGTCGTGCGGCCGTAGCCGCGCTGATCGGGCGCGACGACGTAATAGCCCGCAGCGGCGAGCGGCAGCATGATCTTGCGCCAGCTGAACGCGAGCTCGGGAAAGCCGTGCAGCAGCACCAGACAGGGACGCCCCGCGTCTTCGTATCCGGCCTCGAGCACGTGCATGCTGAGGCCGTTGATATTGTCGAGCACGCGCGAACGAATGCCGCCGGGGAGGTGGTCCGCGAGATCTGCGTCTTGCGTCATCGACTCTCTCGCCGCCCGGTGCGAGCCGGCGCCGATCACGGGGGCCAATGTGCGTCAACGCCGAGCACGTCGTCCGGAGCGATCCTCGCCGTCTCGAATGCGCGAATGTCGGCGGATGACGCCTCCGTCGCGATCGTGTTGGCATTTTGCGGTATCGCGATGATCGCGGCAAGAACGATCGCAGCGAAGATCCAGATGACGATCGCGTCCCTTCGCATGGTGAGCTCCCGATCCGATGCCGCGGCGCGGTGTACCAGTTCGCACCCGCTGGGCACTGCAATCTTCGCGATCACTCGTCGAACGGAGCGCGAGGCCAACGCCTGCAATAATCGTCGGAGAGCTCGTCAATTCCGCATGCGGGCCGGTTCACCAGGAAGGGCGGCAGGCCTGTTTCGGCCGCGGAGGGGGTGGGGCCGCGTGCGGCGCACGGGAGCGCCGTGGTACTCGCAAGGATGGCCGCAGTAAGAAGGAGAATCGAAGTCGCTGAAACTCGTTTCGAGTTGCGCATCGCGGGACCCTTCTGCTTGTCAGAATCGCTCCGACGCTGTTGGCCCCCCGGACTTGAAGGTGGGAAGCGGCCGCTGGATCAACCGCTTCCCACATTGCGCGGGCTGACGATGGTCAGCCCGTGTTCTCAGTAACCGCCGCCATCGTAGTTGGTCGACGCGCGATCCATCCACGACGTCTCCTGGCTCGGCGCAGACTGCTTGGCCGGGCCGGCGTTCACCTTGGTGGTGACGGCGAGCGCAGCAGAGGCGACGACGAGGGCAGCGATCAGGGTCTTGGTAAACATGTGAGCGTCCTTTGGGTGCTTGGGCGGCTGAGGTCCGATACCGCGCCGCTTGCATGCGCAATATCGCGCAATGCGAGCTGACCCAGCGTGAAGCAGATCACTCTCGGATTTCTTTTTTCAAAATTTTTTCGAGACAGGTCGAAACGATCCGGCGGTCGCCGGCTACCTGATGCGAGGCACGATTCTCAGCGAAAGATCCGGCTCGATAAAAAGGACCGGATCGTGACCTGCATCACACCGGTCTTTCTCCGAGTCTGAAATGGTGTTCGCGGAAATGATCCATATCAACCGCTCGCGCCAGAGGACCAAGATGAAAAAGCTCTCGCCTTTTCTGATCAACGGCTCCCCCAAGCTGTGCTGGGGATGTGGTCAGCCGTTTCCCATTCGCCAAGGCAACATCGAGGCACTCGTCGGCCAGGACGGAGAACTCTATTGCTACGCCAAGACTCCGCAATGCGCCGTTCTTGCCACGCAGCCGGTCGCGCTGAAATGCGCCGCCTGACTCCCGCGTGACGATGGTCGTGCGATGCGGCGCCTTAAGGTTACCGGCAAACCTTACCTGCACTTGCCGCTGGGCGACGTCCGTCCCGTGAGGCATCGTCATTCCATGACCTGCCTCGCGACGGAAGACCATTCATTGATCAAAGCGAAGCGCAGCACGCACGGAAAGATCGTGGTGCTTGCCCTCGCGGTGTCGACGGTCTTCGCCGCGGCTGTCTCGGCCTTCAGCGTTACGAAACCGGATGCTGGCGCGCGCACTCACGGTCCGGTCGTCAAGGCAAAGACCACGATCGGCGTCGCGCGCGGCGAGCCGACGCGCTAGCTTTACCGTCCCACCGCATAAGCCTGCATCAAGCGCGGCGTCGCGCCGGCGCGCAAAAATCCATCCCACTGCCCGGCCGCGCATATCCGCCCGAGTGCCCACGGACCCTCGACGGTCAGCAGATGTCCGCGCCGCTCCAGCTCGGC
>DATEKY010000198.1:0-2657 GCA_035277225.1 Xanthobacteraceae bacterium | reverse complement strand
TTCGCGCAGGGTTTCGAATTGGTCGAGGACGAGGGCCTGCTGACGGAAGTCGCCGGCCTGGTCGAATGGCCGGTGGTGCTGATGGGCGCTTTCGAGGAAGAATTTCTCGCGATCCCCGACGAGGTGATCCGCGCCACCATCCGCAACAACCAGAAGTGCTTTGTGCTGCGCGACCCGCAGACCAAGAAGCTCGTCAATCGCTTCATCCTCGTTGCGAACACCGAGGCGGTCGATGGCGGCAAGGCGATCATCGCCGGCAACGAGCGCGTGATCCGCGCACGACTCTCCGACGCGAAGTTCTTTTATGAGACCGACCTGAAGATCAAACTGGAAGACCGGCTGCCGCGCTTCAAGGACATCATCTTCCACGAGAAGCTCGGGACGCAGGCCGAGCGCATTGAGCGGATTGCGAAACGGGCTGTCGAACTGGCGCCGCTGGTCGGCGCCGATGCCAAGAAAGTCGAGACCGCGGCGCTGCTCGCCAAGACCGACCTGCTCACCGAAGTCGTCGGCGAGTTTCCCGAAGTGCAGGGCACGATGGGAAAATACTATGCGCTGGCGCAGGGCGAAGACGCGTCGGTCGCCGCCGCGATCGAGGAGCACTACAAGCCGGCCGGCCCGAACGACCGGGTGCCGAACGATCCCGTGTCGGTCGCGGTCGCGCTCGCCGACAAGATCGACACGCTGGTCGGGTTCTGGGCGATCGACGAGAAGCCGACGGGCAGCAAGGACCCGTACGCGCTGCGCCGGGCCGCGCTCGGCGTCATCCGCATCGTTCTCGACAACGCCTTGCGCTTGAAGCTCTCCAAGATCGTCGATGCCGGTTCAAAGAATCCGGCGATCGCGAACGACCTTCTGTCGTTCTTTGCGGATCGTCTCAAAGTCCAGCTGCGCGAGCAGGGCGCGCGCCATGACCTCGTCGATGCCGTGCTGGCGCAGCAGGGCGAAGGCCACGACGACCTGCTGCTGATCGTCCGCCGTGTCGAGGCGCTCGGCAAATTCCTCTCGTCCGACGACGGCAGGAGCCTGCTCGCCGGCGTGAAGCGCGCCTCGAACATCCTGCGCATCGAGGAGAAGAAGGACGGGCGCACGTATCACGGCAGGCCCGACCCGCATCTCTATCTGCAGCCCGAGGAGCGCGAACTCGCCGCCGCGATCCATGCCGCGAAGGAAGAATCCGCAAAGGCGGTCGCGCGCGAGGACTTCGAGGGCGCGATGGCGGTGATCGCCAAGCTGCGGCCTTACGTCGATGCCTTCTTCGACAAGGTGACGGTGAACGTGCCGGCCGCCGACCGACGCGAGAACCGGCTCAAGCTGCTGAACGAGATCCGCGAGGCGACGCGCGCGGTCGCGGACTTTTCCAAGATCGAGGGGTGATGGTCGTCATCCTGAGGTGCCCGCCGAAGGCGGGCCTCGAAGGATGGCCGCATGCTCGGTGCAAGCGCCGCCGCCCTTCGAGGCTCGCCGCAAGTGCGGCTCGCACCTCAGGGTGACGGCGCACCGCCCCTCCGGCATGATGCCCCAACGGATTCGCCCAAACCGGGGAGCCCTCGATGAGCATCACCATCAGTCACCTCGCGCCGGTCGTCGCGCTGATCGCCGGCATCCTGATTCTGATCATGCCGCGCCTGCTCAACTACATCGTGGCGATCTACCTGATCGTGATCGGCATTATCGGGCTTAACATCTTCAAGTAGCGCGCAGGCCCGCCGCCGGCGGAACAAATCGGCCATTTCCGGGTTTGATTTCAATCATTTACCTGCGCGGGCTCGGCCTGCGCGGGATTTGTCGTTTAAGGCACTGCGATGCAAGTTGAATTGAGAGAGAAAAGGCGCCAAACAACGCCGCCAAGAGGCGCCCAGACGCCTCCCCAGCACACAACCGAAAGCTCCAACATGGCCAAGTGGGTCTACACCTTTGGCGACGGCGCCGCCGAAGGCGCAGCCGAGATGCGCAATCTGCTCGGCGGCAAGGGCGCCAACCTTGCCGAGATGGCGAACCTGGGTCTGCCGGTGCCGCCCGGCTTCACGATCTCGACCGAGGTCTGCACCTATTTCTATGCCAACGACAAAACCTACCCGAAGGAGCTCGAGGCCGAGGTGAAGGGCGCGCTCGACCACGTCGCGCGCATCACCGGCCGCAAGTTCGGCGACGCCAAAGACCCGCTGCTGGTGTCGGTGCGATCCGGCGCGCGCGCCCCGATGCCCGGCATGATGGACACGGTTTTGAATCTCGGCCTCAACGACGTCACCGTCGAGGCGCTCGCGACATCATCGGGCGACGCGCGCTTTGCCTATGACAGCTACCGCCGCTTCATCACGATGTACTCCGACGTGGTGCTCGGCGTCGGCCACGATCATTTCGAGGAGATCCTCGAAATGCACAAAGAGCAGAAGGGCTACACGCTCGATACCGAGCTGACCGCGGACGACTGGGCCGAGCTGATCAAGCGCTACAAGGCGCGCGTCAAGGAAGAGACCGGCGACGACTTCCCGCAGGACCCGGGCAAGCAATTGTGGGGCGCGATCGGCGCGGTGTTCGGCTCGTGGATGAACGCGCGCGCCAACACCTATCGCCGCCTGCACGGCATTCCGGAGAGCTGGGGCACCGCGGTCAACGTCCAGGCGATGGTGTTCGGCAACATGGGCGACACCTCG
>DATEKY010000197.1:0-7042 GCA_035277225.1 Xanthobacteraceae bacterium | reverse complement strand
TCCAGGAGGACATCGAGCGCGAATGGTTCCGCCTGCTGCAGACCGTGCAGGGCGTCGGCACCAAAGTGGCGCTCTCGATCCTCTCGACCTTGCGCCCGGCCGATCTCGCAAGCGCGATCGCGATGCGGGACAAAGCGATGGTGGCGCGCACACCCGGCGTCGGGCCGAAGGTCGCCGAACGCATTGTCACCGAGCTGAAGGACAAGGCCCCGAAATACGCCGAGATCGATCCGGCGGTGGTGCGGCTTGCCGGCGCGGTGGACGAAGCGCGTGCGCCGCGCCCGGTCGCCGACGCGGTCTCGGCGCTGGTCAATCTCGGCTACGGTCAGCCGCAGGCCGCGGCCGCGATCGCGGCGGCAGCGCGCGCGGCGGGTGAGGGGGCGGAGACCGCGCAGCTCATTCGCCTGGGGCTGAAGGAATTGGCGAAGTGAGCGCGGATCACGAAGCGCTTGCAACGCCGCTGCATCCAAGCGCGTTGCGCGCGCTGGTCACGTTTCTGGTTTTCGTGCTCGTAGGCCCTGTGGTCGGACTGGTAACGCTTACGGCGGTCATTGCTCTCGAAAGGTCAAGCAGGCATTTTGAATTGGCGGCTAACCCTGACAACTTCATCAGACTCACGATGCTTTACCTCTCGGTCTCATATTTATTTGGCGGCATTTCGGCGGCTCTGGTCGGTCTTGTCGCTGCCGTCACGCAATATCGCAGCCGCCTGCAACGCGCGCCGCTGCGTGCTGTTCTTTTGGCCAGCTTCGTGGTGGCGTTGATATTTGTTGTAGCCTTTTCCTTTCCCTATCCGTTTTGGGACGCGCCAGTTCCACTTGCCATATCCCTGACACTCGTCGTCCTGCATCTAACCGCAGGCATCGGCTGTTGGCTGATCGCGAACGGTTTGTTGCGGCTATTTGGATCACGCAACGCGCCGGCAGCATCATGACCACCGCGCCCCGCCTTCTGACCCCCGAGCGCCGCGACGAGGACGCGGATGTCTCGCTGCGGCCGCAGCGGCTCGCCGATTTCATCGGGCAGGCGCAGGCGCGCGCCAACCTTTCGGTGTTCATCGAGGCAGCGCGCGCGCGCAAGGAAGCGCTCGACCACGTGCTGTTCGTTGGACCGCCGGGCCTCGGCAAGACCACGCTGGCGCAGATCGTGTCGCGCGAGCTCGGCGTGAATTTCCGCGCCACCTCCGGTCCGGTGATTGCCAAGGCCGGCGACCTCGCGGCGCTGCTGACCAATCTGGAAGAGCGCGATGTTCTCTTCATCGACGAGATCCACCGGCTCAATCCGGCGGTCGAGGAGATCCTCTATCCCGCAATGGAGGACTTCCAGCTCGACCTGATCATCGGCGAAGGCCCGGCGGCGCGATCGGTGAAGATTGATCTAGCGAAGTTCACCCTGGTCGGCGCGACCACGCGCGCGGGCCTCCTCACCACGCCGCTGCGCGACCGCTTCGGCATTCCGGTGCGGCTCAATTTCTACACCAAGGAGGAACTCGAGCTGATCGTGACGCGCGGCGCGCGCGTGCTCGGCATGACGGTGACGCCCGACGGCGCCGACGAGATCGCGCGCCGCGCGCGCGGCACGCCGCGCATCGCCGGGCGATTGCTCAAGCGCGTGCGCGACTTTGCGCATGTGGCGGGCGCGGCAGCGATCGATCGCGCGGTCGCCGACAAGGCGCTGCGCGCGCTCGAGGTGGATGCCGCCGGCATGGACGCGATGGACCGCCGCTACCTCAACGTGATCGCGCTCAACTATGGCGGCGGTCCGGTCGGCGTCGACACGATCGCGGCGGCACTGTCCGAGCCGCGCGACGCGATCGAGGAGATCATCGAGCCCTACCTGATCCAGCAGGGCTTCGTGCAGCGCACCCCGCGCGGGCGTCTGCTCACCGGTCATGCGTTCCGCCATCTCGGCCTTGCGGAGCCTGCGCGCGACACCGCACAGTTCGGCTTGTTCAACAACGAAGACGACGCATGAGCGAGCCGATCCGCATCGTGGCGGCGCTCATTCGCGACACGGACGGCCGCGTGCTGCTGGTGCGCAAGCGCGGAACGGCTGCGTTCATGCAGCCGGGCGGCAAGCGCGATCCGGGAGAGGATGACGTGACGGCGCTCGCGCGCGAGCTCGACGAGGAACTCGGTTGCCGCATGGTTCCCGGCTCGGTCGCACCGCTCGGCACGTTCGAATGCCAGGCCGCGAACGAAACCGACCGGCAGGTGAATGCCGCGGTCTACGCGGTCGCGGTTCAGGGACGGATCGCCGCGCAAGCCGAAATCGACGAGATCGCCTGGATCGATCCGTCGGCGCCGCCGGAGATTCACCTCGCGCCGCTGACGCGCGATCACGTGCTGCCGCTGGCGCGCAACGCCCGCGATATCGACCTGTCGGCCGCACCGCGCTAACACTGCGGCATGACGACGCTTAACCTCGACGGCGAACTGCGCGACGGCCGCCACACGATGGCGGTGCGGGTCTACTACGAAGACACCGACTTCACCGGCATCGTGTATCACGCCAACTACCTGCGCTTCATGGAGCGCGGCCGCACCAACTATCTGCGGCTGATTGGCGCCAATCATCGCGCGCTGTTCGAGGAGACCGAGAAGGAAGCGCCGGGCTTCGCCTTCGTGGTGCGCGCGATGACGATCGATTTTCTCAAGCCTGCGCGGATGGACGATCTGCTCGAGATCGTGACGGCGCCCGAAGAGGTCAAAGGCGCCTCGATCACCTTGAAGCAGCAATGCCGCCGTGGCGAGGAGGTGCTGTGCGAGGCGAGCGTGCGCGTCGCGTTCATTTCGCAAGGCCGCGCGCGGCCGATCCCGAAACCGCTGCGGGTGGCGATGAAGGCCGATCAGGAACACAACGCATCAACCTCGGGCGGGTAGCGCGGGAGCGATCGGCGAGAGGCGCGCTGACACGCGTGACGCGCACCGGCAACTCATGTAAAGGCCCTTCACATGAGCTGGTCCCGGGGCCCGCGCGGCTATCACCACGGCAATCTGAAAGAGGCGCTGATCCGCGCCGCCTTGCAATTGATCGCCGAGAAGGGGCCAGCCGGCTTTACCTTCGCCGAGGCCGCGCGCTTCGCCGGTGTCAGCCCGGCGGCGCCGTACCGGCATTTCCGCGACCGCGACGACCTGCTGGCCGACGTGGCGCGGCGCGGCTTCGAGCAATTCGCCGATGCGCTGACGAAAGCCTGGGACGACGGGCGGCCCGATCCGATGACGGCATTCGAGCGCATGGGCAGGGCGTATCTCGCCTTCGCGCAGTCCGAACCGGCGTATTACTCGGCGATGTTCGAGGCCGGAATTGCGCCGAATACCAGCGCGGAACTCGCGGCCGCAGGCGACCGCGCCTTCGCGACGATGCGCATGGCCTGCGAACGGATCGTCGCGCGTCTGCCGACTGCCAAGCGTCCCCCCGTACTGATGGTCGCGCTGCATGTCTGGTCGCTGTCGCACGGCATCGCATCGCTGTTCGGGCGCGGCGACGCAGCGCGGCGGCCGCTGCCGATGGCGAGCGACGAACTGCTCGAGGCCGGCGTGCTGGTCTATTTGCGCGGACTGGGTCTTGAAGGACCCGACGGCGCGCCCACGTCTTCGTGAAGGGTGTGCTCGGCGGCTGCCTTGACAAGCCGTGGGCCCTTCTCTAGTTATGTAAATGTTATTAACATTCACGGACGAGGCAGACCCATGTCCACCGCTGAACGCGTCTACGACGACCGGCACGATCACTGGCGTGGCCACGGCTACGGGCGCTGGCAGTTCATGCATCCCGGCTGGATCATCGTGATGATCCTCGGGTTCATCTTCTGGTGGCCGGTGGGCCTGGCGATCCTCGCCTACATTCTTTGGAGCAGGAGCATGGGTTGTCATGGCGGCGAGCGCTGGGAGCGCAAGATGCAGCGCATGGAAGACAAGATGAACCGGATGCGCGAGCGTTTCGGCGGTGGCGGCGGCTGGCGTCCGTCGAGCGGCAATCATGCCTTCGACGAGTACCGCGCCGAAACCCTGCGGCGGCTCGAAGAGGAGCAGCGCGAATTCCGCGACTTCCTCGACCGGCTGCGTTTCGCCAGGGACAAGTCCGAGTTCGACCAGTTCATGGCCGAGCGGCGCAACCGTCCGCAGCCGGATTCTCCGCAGCCGCAGAGCTGATCCCCCGAAGCTGCGACTGCGTTCCGGGCCGTTCGCCGCAAGGCGGGCGGCCCGATGCGTTTTGTCGGAATGCTTCAGCGCCTCAATGGTTCGAGGCGGAGAGGATCGTGCACTTCAAGCCGGGGAAGCGCAGGAAGTCACGATCGAACGTCACCCACTCGCAGCCTGATTCGATCGCCAAGGCTGCGTACCAGGCGTCGGTCGTATCGGGACCGCGAACTGGCGTCTCCAAGCACAGCCGTTGAAAGATGTCCCAATGTCTTTCGGAGGGTTCAACAATTTCGCGATGCGGCTGGGACAGCAGGTCTTCACAGAAGGCAAAAGCCTCCGACAGCGACGAGGCCCCGGGGTACGCGCGTGGATTCGTCACCACCCGGACAAACGCAGCGAGAGTCAGCCTCGAAAGCGCAAAGCGGGAGTCGCCAGCGATCGTCTCGTGAAGCCAAGAGCGGGAAAGGCGGTGGAGCGGAGCGTCTTCGCGAAATGCATAGACGAGCACGGTTACGTCGGGCAGCGTCATTTGAAACCACGGTTCAGCCGCTCGATATATTCGCGGTCTTCCAGCTCCTCGAGATCCTTGAATGTCGCAATGCCCGGCATTTGGCCGCCGGTCGCCGAACTGACCCGCGGCATGACCCGCTCTTTCTTTTGATCTGCCGGCCTATCCGAAACGATGTAACGCAACCCGTCTTCCATCAGCTCCGTGAGGGTGCGTCCCTCGGCGTCGGCCTTGCGCTTGGCCTTCTTCAGCAGTTCGGCTGGCAGCCGGACGGTGGTTCGCTTGATCATATGTCTAGACATATCAATTGATATGTCGGTATGTCAACGATATCCGTCACGGCCTGATGTGCTCCGTTTGACTTGGGAATCGGGCGTTTCGACTATTTGCAGGAGACCCCGCTCATGCCGGACCTAGCAAAAGCGCACTCTAGTTCTCGCGGAACGCGCGGCTCGCCTGGTCGGTCAGCGGCTTGAGCAGATAGGACAGCATGGAGCGTTCGGCCGTCGCGATAAACGCCTCGACCGGCATGCCGGCAACGAGGCGGCGTCCGCCGAGGCGCGTGACCTCGCCGGCCTCGAGCGCGACACGCACCAGATAGTAGGCGCCCGCCTTGTCGTCCTTGATGGTGTCGGCGGCGATGCGCGTGACGCGGCCGAACAGCTCGGGCGTTGTCTGCCGGTTGAAGCTGGTGAAGCGCAGCGTGGCGCGCTGGCCGGTCTCGACCTTGTCGATGTCGGCCGGGTTGAGCCTCACCTCGACGATCAAGGCGTCCTCTTCCGGCACGATTAGCATGATCTGCTCGCCGGCCGCGATGACCGCGCCTCTCGCGTGGACCGATAGCTGCTGCACCACCCCGGCCTGCGGCGCGCGGATGTCGATGCGCTTCAACTGCTCGGCCGCGGTGATCTTCTTCTCGGTCAGTTCCGCCATCTTGGCGCGGATGTCGGCGAGCTCCTTGGCGACCTCGCTGCGCAGATTCTGGTCGAGCTGGATGATCTGCAGCTCGACCTCGGAGATCTTGCCGCGCGCCTGCGCGGCCGTCGCGCTGAGCAGTCCGCGCTCGCCGGTTAGCCGCGCGGCGTCGCGCTCCAAGGCGGTGAGGCGGGTGATCGGCACGAGGCTCTTGTCGTAAAGATCGCGCACGCCGCCGAGCTCCTTTTTGACGAACTCGATCTCCTGCGCCTTGGCGGCGGCCTGCTCGGTCAGACCGGCGACCTCTTCGCGCAGCTGGGTAATGCGTTCGCGCAGCTGCGCCTTCTGTCCGCGCTTTGCCTCGCGCCGCAGCTCGAACAGCCTGCGCTCGCCGGTCATGATCCGGGCGATGTCCGGGTCGCGCGATCCATCCTGGAGCTCCGCCGGGAATTCGACCGTTTCGCCGTCGTCGCGCTCCGCCTCGAGCCGCGCGCGGCGCGCGGTCAGCTCCCAGAGCCATTTGCTCACCGCCGACAGGTTGGACTGCGCCTCGGTCGGATCGAGGCGCACCAGCATGTCGCCGGCAGCCACGCGCGCGCCGTCGCCGACCAGCAGCTCGCCGACCACGCCGCCACCCGGATGCTGGACTTTCTTGACATTCGACTCGACCACGAGCGAGCCGAGCGCGATCACAGCGCCCGCGACATGCGTCATCGCGCCGAGCACGCCGACGCTGATCGCAAGGAAGAGCCCGATCAGCGCGATCGCCAGGACGTGGTGGCGGATCGAGGCTTGCGTCTCCTTTCGTGCGGCGCCATCGGGCGGTCGGGCGGCGGCCGCGCGGCCATGGAGCGCGGCGCGCATCGCGGCGGCCTGCTTGCGCAGCGTCGTCAGTGCTTCGTCGAGGCGGTTCATGGATTGGCTCCGCGGCGCTGACGGGCGGGGCGGGCAGGCGGCGTTTCGGGCTGAGCCTGCGGCGGCTGGCTGCCGAGGATCTTGTCGCGCGCGCCGAACGCCTGCATGCGCCCTTCGTTCAGGATCAGCACGTGATCGACCGCGCGCACCGCACTGGGGCGGTGGGCGATCACGATCGCGATGCCGCCGCGGGCGCGCACCGCGTTGATCGCGCCGGTCAGCGCCTGTTCTCCGCGCGCATCGAGGTTGGAGTTCGGCTCGTCGAGGATCACCAGGAACGGATCGCCGTAGAGCGCACGCGCGAGCGCGACGCGCTGACGCTGCCCGCCGGAGAGCAGTGCGCCGGCGTCGCCGACCTGCGTCTCGTATCCGTTCGGCAGCCGCAGGATCATGTCGTGCACGCCGGCGGTCTTCGCCGCCGCGATCAGCTGCGCGGGATCGGCGTCCTGCTCGAAGCGCGCGATGTTGTCCGCGACCGTGCCGGCGAACAGCTCCACCTCCTGCGGCAGATAGCCGATGCTGCCGCCGAGCGCGTCGGGCGACCACTGGTCGGGGGTCGCGC
>DATEKY010000196.1:0-11185 GCA_035277225.1 Xanthobacteraceae bacterium | reverse complement strand
AGACGGTGAGGGCGACGGAGGATTGGCGTTCGTGCGTCGAGGGCGCCGACATCGTGGTCGAGGCCTCGCGCCTGATGAAGCCCGAGCCGATGCTGAAGACCGCCTGGATCAAGCCGGGCGCGCTGGTGGTGCCCTACGGCACGATGAGTGCGGTCGAGCTCTCGCTCACCGACATCATGGCCAAGATGGTGGTGGACGACTGGGGCCAGTGCAAAGCCGGACAGTTCGGATCGCTGCGCGCGCATGTCGAGCAGGGCAAGCTGTCGGAAGCGACCTTGCACGCCGAGATCGGCGAGATCGTCGCCGGGCGCAAGCCGGGCCGCGAGAGCGATAGCGAAACGATCCTGTTCTGGCACCGCGGCCTGTCGCTCTCGGACATCGCGCTCGGCAATGCGATGCTGCAGAAGGCGACGCGGCTCGGCATCGGCCAGCGCCTGCGCTACGCATGATACTGGCCGCGAACGCCCGGATGTACGCCGTCACGCCGGCCGTGAAGGCGGCGTGGCAGGAACTTTTCGCCTGGGTCGCGAAAGAGTCCGGCGTCCCGCTCTCATATCTCGATCACGCCGCGCCAGCGCCGCTCGAAACGCTGTGGACGCGCGGCGATCTCGGCGCGGCCTTCATGTGCGGCTTTCCGTTCGCCGCGGCGCCGGCGAAGCCGCAAGCGTTGGCCGCGCCAATTCCGTCTCCGCCGCGCTATGGCGGCAAGCCGCAGTACTGCACCGATTTCACGGTGCGCGCCGACAGCGCATTCACGCAACTCGGCGATACGTTCGGCCGCCGCATCGGCTGGACCGTCGAGCATTCGCAGTCGGGCTATCAGGCGGTGCGGAATCATCTGGCGGCGCTGCGCGCCGCTCACGATGCGCAATGGGTCGGACCGCTGGTGACGCCGCGCCGCGTCATCGATGCGCTGCTGGCCGGCGAGATCGATGTCGGCCCGCTCGACAGCTACGTGCACGATCTGCTGCAGCGCCATGAGCCGGCGACGGCGGCGATGCTGCGCGTGATCGAGTCGACCGCCATGACGCCGATCCCGCTGCTGGTCGCCTCGCCAGGCGTCGCGGACGATGCAGTCGCACGGCTACGCCAGACGCTGCTGTCCTGCCATCGCGAGCCTGAGCTGGCAGCGACCCTCGATACGCTGCTGCTCGCGCGCTTCGTCGCGGTCGATCCTGCGGACTACGAGGTGCTGCTGGCGCGGAAAGGGGTCTCTTCTTCCCCCGTCCCGCCTCCCTGACCGGGCGTCCGATTCAGCCAAAAAAGCGGCCGCGCCTCGGGAGGAGAGCGCGGCCGTATCGGGTCTTCGCTTCCCCGTCAGACAGATCACCGGGTTACGATACCCGCTCCATTACAAAACCGTAATTGACAACTCGTTAACCCAGCACCGTGGCGTTAGGCCGCTTGCCGGCCTGGATGCGGGCTTCTTTCGCCTCTTCGGCATGCGGTTATGGCCGGATGTCCCGTTTCGGGTCTCCTGTTCGGGTCGCAGTGCCGTATAGTCGCCCGCTGGGAATGTCTGCGGGGCGGGACAAGGCGTGACCGAAGCAAGCGTTGCTACCCCCGACCGCCGCGTCGTGGTCACCGCGCTCGGCGTCACGCAGATCCTCGCGTGGGGCTCGACCTTCTACCTGCTGGCAGTGCTCGCGCCCTACATCGCGCGTGACACCGGCTGGGCCTACGACCGGGTCATCGCCGGCGTGTCGGTCGGCCTGCTGGCCGCCGGCATCGTGTCGCCGCGCGTCGGGCGCTTCATCGCGGCGCACGGCGGAAGGCCGGTGCTCGCGACCAGCGCGCTCCTGCTCGCGGCCGGGCTCGCCGCGCTCGCCCTCGCGCCGAACTTTCCGCTTTATCTCGCCGCCTGGGCGATCATCGGCGCCGGCATGGGCGCGGGGCTCTACGATGCGGCGTTCTCGACGCTCGGCAATATCTACGGATCGAACGCACGCAGCACGATCACCTCGGTGACGCTGTTCGGCGGCTTCGCCAGCACAGTCTGCTGGCCGCTCAGTGCTTACCTCGTGCAAGCGTTCGGCTGGCGCGAGGCTTGCTTCGTCTATGCGGCGATCCAGATTTTCATTTCGCTCCCGCTCCATCTCCTCGCGCTGCCGCGCGGACGCGAACGCAGCGATGTGAGCGAGCCGGGCAGGGGGCCGGTTCGCCTGCAGCCGGGCGAGCATGCCGCCTTCGCGATCCTCTCCGTCGTGATCACGATCGGCGCCGCGATCCTGTCGACGGTCGGCACCCATCTGCTGCCGCTGCTGCAGGCGCGCGGCCTCGAGCTCGCCGCCGCGGTCGCGCTCGGGACCATCGTCGGTCCCGCGCAGGTTGGCGCGCGCGTCATCGAGATGCTCGCCGGCCGCCATTACCACCCGGTCTGGACCATGATCGCCTCCGCCGTGCTGGTCGCGATCTCGGCCGTGATGCTCTTCGCGGGCTTCCCGCTCGTGGCGCTCGCGATCGTCCTCTATGGCGCCGGCAACGGCATCGGCTCGGTCGCGCGTGGCACGTTGCCGCTCGCGCTGTTCGGCGCGGAGCGTTATCCGGTGCTGATGGGGCGGCTCGCGCTGCCGCTGCTCGTCGCGATGGCGGTATCGCCTTATCTCGGCGGCCTCGCGTTTCAGCAGGGCGGCGCGGACGCAACGCTCGGCATGCTCGCCGCGCTCGCGCTCGCCAACGTGGTTCTGGTGCTCGCGCTGCGGTTTGTCATCCTGAAGAAGCGGAGCGCGTCGTGACGGAGCGCTCGCGTGCGGTCCGGCTGGTTGCGTTGGTCTGCGCCGCGCAGGTGCTGGTGCAGATCGGCGCGTTCTTCTGGCCCGCGCTGCTGCCGCAGATGATTCCGCGCTGGTCGCTGACCAACAGCGAGGCCGGGTGGATCACAGCGGCCTTTTACGGGGCGTATATTCTCGCCGTGCCGGTGCTGGTGACATTGACCGACCGCATCGACGCCAAGCTGGTCTATCTCTCCGGCGTCGCCGCCACGGTCGCCGGGCACGCGCTGTTCGCCACATTGGCGGACGGCTTCTGGTCCGCGCTTGCCGCGCGCGCGCTCACCGGCGTCGGCTGGGCCGGCACCTACATGACCGGGCTGAAGCTGCTCGCCGACGTCGTCGACGGCAAGCTGCTCTCGCGCGCCGCGACCGGACACGCGGCGAGCATCGGCATATCCGGCGCGCTGTCGTTCGCCTGCGCCGACCTGCTCGCGGGCTTCGGCGGATGGCGGCTCGCTTTCTATGCGGCGGCGGTCAGCGCCGCGCTCGCGTTCCTGATCGTGTGGCTTGCGGCGCCACGGCGTGCGGTCGAGCCGCAACGCGCAGCGGACGCGCCGGCGCTGTTCGACTTCCGCCCGGTGCTGCGCAACCGCTCCGCCATGGCCTACGCGATCGGCTACGGCCTGCACACACTGGAAATGAGCGCCCTGCGCGGCTGGGGCGTGGCGTTTCTCGCCGCCGTCGCGGCCGGCACCGGCGCGGCGAGCATCGTCTCGCCGACCACCGCGCTGACCGCGCTCGGGCTGATCGGCACCGCCGCAAGCGTGTTCGGCAACGAGGCTGCGATCCGCTTCGGACGCCGCACGCTGATCGCGGCCGCGATGATCGGCTCGACGCTGCTCGCCGGCCTGATCGCGGTCGCGGGCTCGCACTCCTATCCGCTGGCGGTCGGGTTGCTGCTCCTCTACGGCGCGGTGATCTGGCTCGACTCCGCGTCGCTCACGGCCGGCACCGCCGGCACGGCGGAGCCGTCGCGCCGTGGCGCCACGCTCGCGGTGCATTCGACGCTCGGCTATCTCGGCGGCTTCATCGGGCCGCTCGCGGTCGGCCTCGCTCTCGACCTCGGCGGCGGCAACACGGCCGGCGCGTGGAGCGGCGCGTTCGCGATGATCGCCGCCCTGATGGCGCTGGCGCTGGCGATGTTTCTCGCCATGCGCCCGCGCGGACTGGCCGGCGATCGCGGCGCGTGACAGGCGCGGCCGCGACCGCCGCCGCGCTATACCGCTCGAAACGCGATCGCTCCCGCGATCGAACGCGGACGTTCGCGCACGCGGTTTCCGTCATTTCCGCTCTTGATGATCCACTGGTTTCCGACGCGGCCGGTGATGATGCCGACATGGTGCCGCCACACGACCACGGCGCCGACCTGCGGCCTCCCGACATTGCGGCCGACCTGCGCCCAATTGCGCGCCAGCCACAGCCGGCGATCAGCCATTCCCAGTTCACGCCCGAGCCACCAGCCGCACCATGCGCCCGGCCGGCCATGCGTGCTGCGGCTCGCCACGCGGCGCGCGTGGTGGACGTTCAACGTCCCATGGTTGCGGTTTGCGTAAAGGCGGCCCCGATGATTTACCGACTTGTGTTTTAGTGTCGTGGCGTGATGGCGATCGCGATGATGGTTATATTTGCGGGCTTCTGCGGTGTTTGCGATTAAGACAGTGACGACCAGTGCAAGCACTCCGGTAACAAGACGCATACTCACAGCACCTCTTTTTGTTAGCGTTGGCGGCGCCTTTACTGCACGGATGGGGGCGAGAGTATGGCGACAGGGCGAAACCAGGTTCCCTCTCGCATGAAGGCGTTGCGTCAAGCGACGATGTGACGCGACGCAGGTCCGACGGAGCTGCGCAAGCCTGCGCGGCGTCAAGAGCGAGTCCTGTTCGCGACGCAGCCGGGGCGAGTACAGACCGCACGCGGCGCGCGTGAAGGAAAAGCTGCGCGCGATACAATGATGCGGCCGCGCAATACATTGTAGCGCGGCGGCCGCGATTTTCGGATAGGTGCGGTACAGATTTCTCGGTAAGGTTTAATCGGTGCAGAAGCCGCTGCGATCGGGGTGGAACGGGAGCAGCTTCACTAACGCGAGGGAGTGACCTGACATGAATAAAGGGATCGCCATCCTGATTGCAGCCGCGGGCCTGGGACTCTCCGTCCTGCCGGCGAGCGCGCAAGCGACTCGTACCTGGGTGTCCGGCGTCGGCAGCGACGCCAACCCGTGCAGCCGCACGGCGCCGTGCCAGACGTTCGCCGGTGCGATCAGCAAGACCGCGGCCGGCGGCGAGATCGATTGCCTCGATCCGGGCGGCTTCGGCGCCGTCACCATCACCAAGTCGATCACCATCGACTGCAACGGCGTGACCGGCGGACCGCTCGCGACAGCGGGAACGAGCGGCATCATCATCAACGCCGGCGTGAACGATCGCATCGTGATCCGCAACGTGAGCCTGCAGGGCGCGGGCAGCGGCGCGAACGGCATCCGCTTTCTCGCCGGACTGCACCTCACCGTCGAGAACGTGAAGATCTCGAACTTCACCACGATCGGCATCGACGTGAACAAGTCGGCGAGCGGCAACCTCTATGTGCGCGACGTCTACATGACCAACATACCGAAGGGCATCCGCCTGTTCACCGGCGCGGGCGGGATTAACGCGCAGATCGACGGCACCCGCTTCGACTCGCTCGCAACCAGCGCGCTGGAGGTGGCGAGCGGCAGCACGGTCGCGAGCATCACCAACTCGGTGATCATGAACAGCGGCACCGCGCTGATCACCACGGGTGGCGGGTTCATCAACGCCAACAATAACGTGATCGCCAAGAACACGACCGGGGTGAACGCAAGCGTGGCGGCGAGCAGCATCCGCATCTCCCGCAACACGTTCCAGGACAACGGCACCGCGGTGACGTTCGCGGGTGGCGGCACGGTGTCGACCCGCGGCGACAACAATGTGGTCGGACCGCCCGGACTTGCTCCGAACGGCGGTGCGATCCCGGCGCTCTGAGCGAACAGGCGCCGCGCGGCGAACGAACCCGCGCCGTCACCTGATCAAGGAGACTCGCGGAGGCCGGCCGGCCTCCGCGATGCATTTGACACCGACTCGATCGGTGCGCCCGCCCGCTGCCGCCGCGCGGCGCGTTTCCGGAAAATCTCGTTGTCGCGCCTGCGCGCGGAACCATCGCGGCGTCTGCGCGGTTGGTCCGCGAACGTCCTCTTGCAGGCAGGGATCCGATGAGCAGCCCCGAAAGCACCACTCCGCGCACGGCCGCGACGCCGGACTACGAAGCCGCCATCAACGACATCGCAGACGAGGGAATCGCGGCGATTCGCGGCACCAGGACCGGCGCCGAACAGGCTGCGGCCGAGATCGGCGAGACCGGGCGCGAGGCATTGCAGGGCGCGCGCGACGTTCGCGACATCTTCGCCGATGCGGTGCTGACCTCGATCAAAGTGCGTCCATACACGACGCTCGTGATCGCGGGACTGATTGGGTTTGCCTACGGCGCGTTCCGCCGGCACTGACGCGCCGGCGCATCAGGCTCGCGCAGGCTGCGACAGAAGCGCGCTCGTTCAAATTTTATCGAACGCAAAGACGCTGTTTCCACTCTTTTCCCGTATTGCCGCAAGGTCGCGACAAGGGGAACCGAGGTGGGCTTCCGTCAGCTTCTTGGAATGTTGTGTCTGGTCGGCGCCACGTCAGGCGCGGCGGCCGGCGATCTTGCGGTCGTCGGGACGGGCGACGGCATGGACGTCCTGCGCGCGGTGGGAGCGGCCTACACCGCCGATAATCCCGAGACGAGCGTCTTCGTGCCGCCGAGCGTGCATTCGAGCGGCGGCATCAGCGCGGTTCGCACCGGAACCGCGACACTGGGCCGCATCGCGCGGCCGCTGACCCTGGAAGAGAGGGCGGAGGGGATCATCGAGGTTCCCGTGTTCCGCCTGCCGTCGGTGTTCATCGTCAACCCGGCGGCCAATGTCCGCCACCTGACCGCCGAACAGGCGACACGCATCTTTCGCGGCGACATCACCAACTGGCGCGAGGTCGGCGGCACCGATCTGCGCATCAAGGTGGTGACGCGTGACGAGGCCGACAGCACGCTCAAGGTGTTGCGAGCGACCATGCCGGGCTGGCGCGATCTGGCGGTGACCGAAAAGACGAAGCTCGCGGCCACCACGCAGGCCGCCTTCGATCTCGTCGCGGAGCTGCCTGGCGCCGTGTCGTTCGCGCCCTACAGCCGGTCGCTCGAGGGCATCGTCCTGGTGCCGGAACTCGACGGCCGTCACGTCACCGATCCGGACTATCCGAGCGCCGTCACATTGTCGCTGATCTACCGCGAGGGGACCGTGACCGGCGCGGCACTCGATTTCGTGCGCTACCTGTTCTCGCCGAAGGCCAGGACCCTGATCAGGAATTTCGGCGGCATTCCGGTGCGCGTGCAGAGCTGACCTCTGCTCAATCGGCGCGCTGCGCCGCATCCTTGACCGTCCACCCAAGCTTCTGCAGTCGCCGCATGTCGTCCGCCGCCTCGGCCAGCAGCCAGTCGCGGAACGTCACGATCTTGGGCAGCGCCGCGGTCGCCTTCGGGCAGACGATCCAATAGGTCTTCGCCAGGCGCAGCATGTCGGGGAACGGCCGCACCAGCCGGCCGTTGAACAGATCCCACGCGGCGAGCGTGGTCCGCGCCAGCGCGATGCCCTGCGCGTCGATCGCTGCATCGATCACCATGCTCGCCCGGTTCAGCACCGGTCCGTGGATCACCTCGGCGCCCTCGAGGCCTGCGGCCTGCAGCCACTGTGACCAGTACGACCGGCTGTCCAGGTGGATGAGCGGGTATTTCAGGATATCCGACGGCTTGATGAGCCGGCGGCGGCCGGTCAGCAGCTTGGGGCTGCACACGGCAAACAGGCGTTCCGAGCTCAGCTGCACGGTCTCGAGACCGGGCCAGTTGCCGTCGCCGTGGCGCACCGCCAGATCGACTTCCTCACGCGCGAAATCGACGTGATGCATGGTGGCGGAGACGCGCAGGTCGATCTCGGGATGCGCTTCCGCGAAATTGCCCAGCCGATGCACCAGCCATTTGGCGGCGAAGTCGGGCGACGTGCTCACCGTCAGCGCGCCCGCGCTCTGCTGCTGCAGCAGCCGTTCGGTCCCGAGCGCGATGCGGTCGAAGGCGTCGCGAACGACCGCGAGATAGTTCCGGCCCGCTTCGGTGATGACGAGGCGTTGGCGCTCGCGGTTGAACAGCTTGATGCCGAGCTCGGTCTCGAGCGCCTTCACCTGGTGGCTGACCGCGCCCTGCGTGACGAAAAGCTCCTCGGCGGCGCGGGTGAAGCTCTCGTGCCGCGCCGCGGCCTCGAAGGCCTTGAGGGCGTTCAACTGCGGGAGGCGCTGCCGCATGGCGTCGATTTCATGAGAAAAACTAATGCATGGCGGAGAAACGATGCTTTGCGGACCGGGGCCGCTCGCAACTATTGAACGCCGCAGACACGGCAATCAATGCGATCTGGAGCACCCCAATGTCAACAGTCTTCGGTACAGCCGCCGCCATCCGGCTAAGCCCGCCGGCGCGAGCGGCCCTCGCGGATCATCAATGGAATTCATGGCGCATCATTCTGATCACGCCACGGCTGATCCGGCTGTGGGCTGCACGTCGCGACCAGCGCAGGGCGCTCGGCGAACTGGTCACCGCGCAGCACCTGCTCGACGACATCGGCCTGACGCGAACGCAGGCTTTGCACGAGGCCGGGAAGCCGTTCTGGCGGCCGTGAGGCTTTACACATGAGCGCCGAACCGCCTCCACTCATCGTGCTGTCGCGCGAAGACCTGACGGCGCTGATGCCGTTCGGCGACTACGTCGAGGCCGTCGCCGACGCGTTTCGCATGCACGCGGAAGGCCGCTCGGTTGCTCCGCCGCCGATGCATATTCCGGCCGGCGGCGGCGGCTTTCACGTCAAGGCTGCGAGCCTGCCGATCGGTCCCGGTTATGCCGCCTTCAAAGTCAACGGCAATTTCCCGGACAATCGCGCGGCGCACGGCCTGCCGACCATCCAGGGCGCGATCCTGTTGTTCGACGCGTCGACGGGTTCGCCGGTCGCGCTGCTCGATTCGATCGAGATCACTATCAAGCGCACCGGCGCCGCGACGGCGGTCGCCGCGCATTACCTCGCGCGGCCCGAGTCGCAAGCCGCGACCATCTGGGGCTGCGGCGTGCAGGGCCGCATTCAGCTCGCCGCCTTGCGTCACGCGCTGGATATCCGCCGCGTGTTCCTGTTCGACCGGGATGCCGCCGCGGCGGAAGCCTTCGCTGCCGAGCTTGCAGGCGGAGGCCTCGACGTCGACGTCCCGGCCAAGCCGCACCTTGCGGCGCGCGCCAGCGACGTGATCGTCACCTGCACGTCGTCGCATGCGCATTTCCTTGGCCCGAAAGACGTGCGCGCCGGCACCTTCATCGCGGCGATCGGCGCCGACAATCCGGACAAGAGCGAAATCGATCCCGCGTTGATGGCCCGCGCACGCGTCGTCACCGACCTGACCGGGCAGTGCAGCCACATGGGCGACCTGAGCCACGCCATCCGCGCCGGCACGATGCAGATCGCGGACGTGCACGCCGAGCTCGGCGAGCTAGTCGCCGGACGCAAGCCCGGCCGGACCGAAGCCCACGAGATCACGCTGTTCGACGGCACCGGCGTCGGCCTTCAGGACGTCGCCGCGGCGGCGCGTGCCTACGAGCTTGCGCGCAAACGGGGCGCGGGCCGCAGTCTCAGTCTCGCATGAGGAAAAGCGAAGCAGTGAAGGAGCAAACGTCATGAAGTGGATCACACGAGAACGCGTCAAGGTCGATCGGGTCGCCTGCCCATGGCTGATCCGGAAGTTCGTCGACAAGAACCCCGAGTTCATCTTCGTGCCGAGCGACAAGGTCATGGACGAGGCCAAACGTCTCGACGCGATTCCCTACGACGTGCCGAACGTCGAACTGGGCCATCACGGCAAGGAGTGCTCGTTCGAGGCAATCGTCAAGAAATACAAGCTCGAGGGCGACGCCGCGCTCATGCTGCTCGGCAGGATCGTCAACGGCGCCGATACCGACAACACGCTTTACCATCAAGCCGAAGGGCCGGGTCTCAATGCCGTTGCCGAGGGCTTCCGTCATCTCGGCTACAAGGACGATCATGAGCTGAATGCGGCCGAGTGGATCGTCTACGACGCGCTCTATGCCTACTGCGGAGAGATGATCCGGCGCGGCAAGCCGCAGGGCGCTTTCGGGTAGGGGACAACCATGGCCTTGTCGATCAGGGGCATCATCGAAATTCCGAACGCGCGCGGCACGTCGTTCGATCACGGCGCATTCGATCCGAAAACCCGGCGCGTATTCGTGGCACACACCGCGCGCGATTGCGTCGAGGTGATCGACCACGACAGCAGCCGGCATGTCGCGACGTTGAAAGGCTTTCCCGGAGCGGCCGGCGTCGTGGCAAACGGCGGTGACGTCCTGATCACGAACCGCGGGGCGGCGAGTCTGGCCTGGCTGGACGCCGCGACCTTGCAAACGCGGTTCGTATCGCCGACCGCGCCGCGGCCGAATGGCGTTGCAATCACCTCCGCCAGGAGTCTGGCCATTGCGGCCTGCATCGGCGACGACACGCACGGACCCGAGCTTCAGGTCTTCGACCGGGACGGACACCGCCTGTCGGCGCTCGCGCTTCCCGGCCGACCGCGCTGGTGCGTGGTCGATGCCGACGACACGCGCGTTTTCCTCGCCATCCGCGATCCGACCATGGTGCTCGTCGCGCGCCTGCCGGACTTGAGCGCGGTCGAGCGCTGGCCGCTTCCATCGGGAGGCGCGCACGGAATGGATATCAACCATGCCGCCGGTCTCCTGTACGTCGCCTGCGATGACGGCGCGCTGGTCGAGGTGGACACGCGCTCGGGCAAGGCGGGGCGCGAGTGGCCGCTGGCGGGCGGGCCGGATGCGACGTTCTTCAACCCGGCAAGCGGCCTGGTGCACGTGGCGATCGGCGAGCCGGGTCTGGTCCAGACGGTCGATCCGAACACCGGCAGCGTGAGCAGCATTGCGACCGCGCGTGGGGCAGGGACCACCGCGCTGGTGGCGCCGGATCGGCTCTACGTGCTTTCCCCGTCGCACGGCGGCATTCTCGAGCTTGCCGGCGCTTGATTTTCCTGACGGTGCCGGGCACGGAGCGGACGATGGATTACCTGACGCTGGCTCTCTTTCTCGCAGCCGCGTTCTTCGGCGGCCTGACATCCGGCCTTTCGGGGTTCGCGATGGGCCTCGTGGTGTCCGGCGTGTGGCTGCACATCATCGCGCCCGATCAGAACGCGCTTCTCATCGTGTTGTGCGGTCTCGTGACGCAAGGCTCCGGCATCTGGCGGGTGCGCCATGCCGTCAACTTGCGGACG
>DATEKY010000195.1:0-3874 GCA_035277225.1 Xanthobacteraceae bacterium | reverse complement strand
GAGCGGCGCAAGACGCTGAAGGACGTGCCGGTGTTCGACCGCGGCGACTCGGAGCCGAAGGTATAGCGGGCAAGCCGATAACGCGCATTCGTCGTTACGCCATGCTAGAGTTCTGCAGCGGGGACCCGGTGCGGCGCGGCTGGCTTTGATGTGAATCGAAGGAGGACGTCATGGGCCTGATGGATATTCTCAACGGCATGCAGAACGGTCCGCGCGGCCAGCGCGACGCGGCTCCCGGCGGCGGCGGAATGTCGCCCTGGATGATGGCGCTGCTCGGACTGCTCGCCTACAAGGCAATGAAGGGCGGCGGCCTCGGCAACATGCTCGGTGGCGGACAGGGCCAGGCGCCTTACCAGCAGCCGCCGAACCAGACCGGTGGCGGGCTGGGCGACGTGCTCGGTGGAATGCTGGGCCGCGGCTCCTCGCCGCGGGGTGGCGGCGGACTTGGCGACATTCTTGGCGGCGCGCTCGCGGGCGGCGCCGCATCCGGCGGCCTTGGCGGCTTGCTCGGCGGACTCCTCGGTGGCGGCGCCGGCGGCAACGTCCTCAATGGCGGCCTGCGCAATCTGGTGCAGGACATGCAGCAGAACGGTCACGGCGACGAGGTGCAGTCGTGGGTCGGCCGCGGCGAAAACCGCGCGATCGACCCGAACGATCTTGCGCATGCGGTCGGCATCGATGACATCGACGCCGTCGCGCAGCAGACCGGCATGCCGCGCGAGCAGATCCTCTCCGAGCTGAGCCAGCACCTTCCCGAGTTTGTCGATCAGCTCACGCCGGACGGACGGCTCCCGACCGAGCAGGAAGCCAGCCGCTGGGTGTGACCGCTACGCCGCCCGCTCGCCGGTAACGCCGCTCTCGTTCGCCGGCTTCCCCGGCTCGAAAGAGGCGGCGTTGATCGCCGCGAGGCTGCGTTCGACCGCGCGCCACAGTGCCGCGATCTCTTCGCCGGCCGCGGTATGCGGGCCGATCTCGGCGGCGCTCGCGCCGGCCGCCAGCGTCGACTGGAAGCCGGCGCGCTGGCTGATCTGCCCTGCCCACACCGGCACGCCCAGGCCGTCGAAGTAGGCGCGCGACTGCGCCACCAGCGAGGTGTCCTTGTCGTCGCGCCGCACCGGCGCCGCATTGATCACGACCGCGTATGGCTTGTTGCGCTCGCGCGCGGTCTTCACCGTTTCGCGCACCGCGTCGAGATCGAAAAAGCCGGGCCGCGCCGGGATCAGCACCAAAGTCGCGGCGCGGATCGCCTCCTGCACCACCACCCACATCGTCGGCGCGGTGTCGATGAACACCGTGTCGAAGCCCTCGATCATCGCAAACGCGATCGCGCGCTCGAGGCCGCGTTCAGGTGTGACCAGCTTCAGCCCCTCGCCCGCGCGGCGCGCGTGCCAGAGCTTGAGCGAGCCTTGCGGGTCGCCGTCAATGACCAGCACGCGCCTGCCCGCGACCTGCGCCTGGGCGGCAAGCTGCGCGGTCAGCGTGCTCTTGCCCGCGCCGCCCTTGCGGGACGCCAGCGTGATGACATCCATCGGCCCGCTCCCTGAATTGTGGCGGGCTGAACGTGGCGGGGTATGGTTAACGAATGGTTAACGCCCCGGGCGGGGACTCTGCGACGTCATTTTGGCGGGCCCATCACGTTCCCGTCATTAGCCATGCGGCAGGGACAGCCGTTCCGCGATGCAACGAATGTCGCCATAAAGCGTATCCAGTTTACAGGCGTCGCATTCGGGAACGGAACTCATGTCGCGTACCATTTTGTTCGCCGCGCTGGCCGCAGGCCTCCTCGCGGCGCCGGCGCAGGCCGCCGTGCTGGTCACCATCGACAAGTCGGCGCAGCAGATGACCGTCTCGGTCGACGGCCGCCCGCTGCATCAGTGGCCGGTCTCGACCGGCAAGGCCGGCTACGACACGCCGAACGGCAAGTACAAGGCCTTCCGCATGGAGCGCGACCACTTCTCGAAGGAGTGGGACGAGGCGCCGATGCCGTTCTCGATCTTCTTCACCCAGAAGGGCCATGCGATCCACGGCAGCCTCGATACGAAGCGGCTCGGCACGCCCGCCTCGCACGGCTGCGTGCGGCTGCTGCCCGCCAACGCTCAAAAGCTGTTCGCGCTGGTCGAGCAGGAAGGCGTTCTGAACACGACGGTTGTGCTGACCGGCGTTGCGCCGTCCGGTGCGCCCGCGGTCGCACGCCGTGCGCCGCGCCCCGAGCCCGAGGAAGCGTACGCCCAGCCGCGCTACGCCCAGCCGCAATATCAGCAGCAGTATGGCCAGCAGCCGCAGTACTACGGCCAGCAGCAGTACGGCCAGCAGTACGGGCAGCTGCCGCGCCCGTCCTACGGCCAGCAGCCGGCCTACGGCACGCCGTATTACGGCCAGCCGCAATACGCGCAGCCACAATATGGCCAACCGCGCGCCTATATTTATCGCGATTCATACGACGAGCCGTCCCAGCCGCGGCCGCGTAGCCTGTTCCCCTTCTAACTGGAGTTGGCCGGCCCAGTTGTCGTAGCCTTCGCGTGAGAGGCGAAGCGGGATGCGGCTGAGAGTTGAGGCTGGGGTCGGTCGGTGCGCCGCCGCTGTGGCGGCTGCGCTTTTCTTTGCTGTTTTCGGCGCTGCATCGTTCGGCGACGCACACGCGCAGAACTACCAGAAAAAGGACCGGGTCCAGAGACACGCGGTGCCTCCCGTGAAGGGAGCCGTGCAGCAGCGCCGCAATGCCATGCCGGGCGGCATGATGCCGAACCGCGGCGGCTTTCGCGGTCAGGCGCTGGGGCCCAACGTGGTGCCGAACGCGCGCAGCGCGCCGAACGCTGCCAATCCGAATCTCCAGGGTCCGAACGCCGCAAATCCGCGCGCCAGCACGTTCTCGAAGGGCGGGCCGAACATCGGAGCGCAAGGCCGGAGCCCGACTCAGAATCCGAACGCCAAGGGACTGAATGTTCCGGGCAACCGCCTCGGCAACACGCCAAGCGGCAATCAGCCGGGCGCCCGCGCCCTGGGCAACAACCAACGCAGCGGCTTCGCCAACCGGCAGTTCGGCAACCGCGGCAACTTTGCCAATCGCCAGGGCGCCTTCGGCAGCCGGCGCAGCCCGTTCGCCAATCGGCAAGGCTTCGCGAACAACCGCCTCGGCGGGCGCGGCTTCACCAATCGCGATCCGCGCTTGCGCGCCGTGAACGGCGGAACGCCGCAGCTGCGTCAGGTGCAGCGCTTCAGCCATCACAGCGAGATGCTCGCGGTGCGCGCCCGCATGCCGGTGTTTCCCCTCCCCGGCGAGCGCAACTTCACCGGCGTGCCGCCGGTCACCGAGACGCGCTACGTCGACACCGAAATGGTCTGCCAGTGGGGCGCCGACATGTCGCCGCAGGCGATCGAGGAGGTCGCGCGGCGCCATAACCTCACGATCGTGGCGACGCAGCGCTCCGCACTGACCGGCGCGACGCTGGTCCAGTTCCGCATCGGCGGCAACCGCGCGACCCGCGACGTCGTGCGCGCGATGGAAGCCGAGCGCATCCTCTCGCAGCCGAACTACATCTACCTGCTCGGCCAGGCCGTCACGGCACCCGAACCCGCGGCGGCGCAGTCCGGCGCGAGCAACGGCAGCCAGCAATACGTCGCCAACAAGCTGCGGCTCGCCGAGGTGCACAAGATCGCGACCGGCAAGGGCGTCACCATCGCGGTGATCGACTCGGAGATCGACCGCGCGCATCCCGAGATCAGCAAAAGCATTGCCGAGCGCTTCGATGCGGTCGGCAAGCCGGACGAGCCGCATCTGCACGGCACCGGCATGGCCGGCGCGATCGTGTCGCAGGACCGCCTGATCGGCGTCGCACCCGGCGCACGCACGCTCGCGGTGCATGCATTCTCGACC
>DATEKY010000194.1:0-5296 GCA_035277225.1 Xanthobacteraceae bacterium | reverse complement strand
TAGTCGGTCACCGTGCGCATGGTGGTGTGACCGACGTTCTTCAACGCCGGGCCAAAGCCGACGATCCAGGTGTAGCCGCACACGCCGACGAGCCCCATCGCCATGCCCACCGGCACGCGCAGCAGCATCAGCACGAACAGGCTGACGAACCCGAGGATGGCAACGGCGTCGCTGCTCATCGGTTGCGAATTCCGGTTGAGCGCAGGTCGAAACCGCGGGCGCGGTCGGCTCCCTCTCCCCATAGCCCGTCGAAGACGGGCGTAAGCGCCCTGACGGGGGGAGAGAGTTGGGGTGAGGGGGCGTCGGTCGGCAAATGAGGCATGGCCCCCTCACCCGCTCGCTTCGCTCGCGACCTCTCCCCCCAGGGGAGAGGTGACACCGCGCATGCTGCCCGGCCGTGCAACATCGTGCTCATTCCACCGGCCGGAGTTCATCGGGCTTTTTCATCAGCTCGGGATGGAACACCAGCCGATAGGTGCGCACCGCGATCAGCAGCACCGCGGCAGCGTCGCCGATCCAGGCGACCGCGTAGAACGGCCACACCGGCAGGCGCAGGTCGAAGGTCTGCACGTTGTCGAGGCGGGTGGAGGCCACCTTGTCGTAGAGCGTGTAGGTCTGCACCGAGACGACGAACAGCAGCACCAGCGTGGCGAACACGTCCATCACGCGCTGCCATTTCGGGCTGATATTGGCGTAGAGCAGATCGACCGTGATGTGGGTGCCGCGATAGGACGTCGCCGCGATGCCCCAGAAGATCAGGATGCCGAGCAGCAGCTGGCCGAAGTCGTACGAGTCCGGAATCTGGATGTTGAAGAAGTAGCGCAGGAAGATGGTGATGAACACGTCGGCGGCGACCACGCCGACGAAGATCGCCGCGATCCACTCGATCGAGTCGATGAAGCGATCCATGTAGATGGATTTCACGCGTTCCCCTTCCCGCCCCAAGTCCTCATCCTGAGGAACGGCCGCAGGCCGCGTCTCGAAGGATGGCCGCAAACACCGAGCAAGCGCCCTTCTCCTTCGCCGCAAGCGCGGCTCGCGCCTCAGGATGAGGGCTCAACACAACGGCGGCGAGATACTCGCCGCCGCCGTCAGTCTAGCACTCCTCTCGCCTCAGTATGCCGCGCTGAACTTCGCGAGCGAGGCCTTCAGCTCCTTCATGATCGCGGCCGGATCGCCGCCGCCCTTCTTCACGTTGTCGGCCCAGGTCTTCTCCAGCGGCTCGGCAGCCTTGCGCCACTCTTCAAGCTGCGCATTCGAGATGGTGTAGACCTCGTGCGCGGAGTCGGCCTTGAGCTTCTTGATGCCCTCGTGCTCGAAGTCGGCCCACGGCGCCGCGACCTTGCCGGCCCATTCGTTGGTGCAGTGGTCGTCGATCACCTTCTTCTGCGCCGCCGACATCTGGCCGTAGGTCGCCTTGTTGAACACGAACGCGAAGGTGGTGACGTAGAGCGGCACCTCCAAGTGATACTTGGTGACCTTGTCGATGCCGAACAGCGGCACCGAGCCCCATGGGAACGTCACCGCGTCGGCCACGCCCTTTTCGAGGATGTCGCGCACTTCCGGCGCGCTCGACTGCACGTTCGAAGCGCCGAGTTGGGTCATGAACGTCGCCATGGTGGCGTGCGCCGGGCGGATCTTCATGCCCTTCAGGTCGGCCGGCACCATGATCTTCTTGGACTTCGAGTGGAACGAGCCGGGATCGTGCACGAAGGCGAGACAGAACTTGACGTCGCGCATCTCGCGCTCGGCATACTTGCGATACCAGTCGTCGAGCGCCTGCGAGCCGCCCTTGGCGTTCGAGATCAGGAACGGCAGCTCGCCGGCGCCGATGATCGGGAAGCGGCCCGGCTGATAGCCCGGATTGACGTAAGTGAGATCCGCGATGCCGTCGCGCGCCATGTCGTAATGGTCGAACGCCTTGCCGAGCTGCTGCGAGGGATAAACCTTGTACTTGATGGTGCCGTTCGAGGCCTTCTCGACCGAAGCACCCCAGTCCTCCAACGCCTTCTGCAGCGGATGCGACGGCGGGACCCAGTGCGCGAGGCGTAGCTCGAAGGTCTTGTCCTGGGCAGAGGCGGCGCCGGCGAACGACGCAAGGACCGCAGCGAGTGCGGCAGCGCGAATTCTCATATCTCCTCCCTCGGCGCTTGCGCGCCCGTTGGCGTTTGGGCGAACTTAGCCGCGCCTGCCGGGCGAGACAACGCTGGCCTTCGCAAAACTTGTCCCAGCAATTCCCGAAATAGTTCTAGACGGCTAATATCCGGCATGGACCAGAAAGCCGATCTCGACCTCGGGCCGCTGCCGGATCTGATCGGCTATGTGCTGCGCCGCGCGCAACTGGTGGTGTTCCAGGATTTCTTCAACGCGTTCGCGCCGTTCGATATCTCACCGGCGCAGTTCTCCGTGCTGACCGTGATCGAACGCAATCCGGGACTGACGCAGACCCAGGTCGCCGAGGCGCTCGGCATCAAGCGCACCAATTTCGTCGGCATGCTCGACGAACTGGAACGGCGCGCGCTCGCCGAACGGCGCCAGACCGCGCGCGACAAGCGCTCGCATGCGCTCTATCTCACCGCCGAGGGCGCGAACCTGATGCGCAAGCTTAAGCCCGTGCTCAAGGCGCACGAGAGCCGCATGGTGGGCAAGATCGGCGACGAGGGCCGTGACCGGCTGATCGCTTTGTTGAATGAAATCGTCGGCAAGCGCGCGAACGGCGCGAATGTCAGGGTCGCGAAAGCTTCTCGATCACCTCGGCCGGGATCGGCTGAGACCTGATCTTGCCCGGGTCGGCCGGATCGCGGCCGGTCCATACGCGGGTCTCGAAGCCTTCGACGCCGAGCGCGCCGTCGGCTTTCTTGAGGTGGTGCAGCACCTGGAAGCTCGAACGCTTGATCTCGGTGATCGAGGTCTCGATCGTGATGTCGTCGCCGAAGCGCGCCGGCACCAGGAAGCGGGCGCGGGTGTCGACCATCGGATAGCCGGCGCAATCGTATTTGTTCAGGAACTCATACTTGGTCATGCCGAGCGCGGCAGAGAACAGCAGCGTCGTGGCGTTGTCGAACATCGCGAAGAAGCGCGGATAGAACACGATGCCGGCGGGATCGCACTCGCCCCACTCGATGCGGCGCTGCGTGATGTTGGTGAGGTAGGGCATGATCTCTCCGCTTGTCATTCCGGCCGAGCGCAGCGAGGGCCGGAATCCATAACCACAGCCCTCACGTTTTCGCACCGTTCGTGGTTATGGATCCCGGGCTCCGGCCTTCGGCCGGCCCCGGGATGACCGCTTCGCGGTCACTTCGGCGCCATGCGCAGCGCGCCGTCGAGGCGGATCACCTCGCCGTTGAGATAGCGGTTCTCGATGATGTGGTGCGCGAGCGAGGCGTATTCCTCCGGCTTGCCGAGCAGTTGCGGGAACGGCACCGAGGTGGCGAGGCTCTTCTGCACCTCCTCGGAGAGACCAAGCAGCATGGGAGTGAGGAAAATCCCCGGCGCGATGGTGCACACCCGGATGCCGAACTGCGCAAGCTCGCGCGCTGCCGGCAGCGTAAGGCCGACCACGCCGCCCTTGGACGAGGAATAGGCCGCCTGCCCGATCTGCCCGTCGTAAGCCGCAACCGACGCCGTGTTGATCGCCACGCCCCGCTCGCCCGCATCGAGCGGCTCGGCCTTGCTGCAGTCGGCCGCGAACAGGCGCAGCACGTTGAACGTGCCGATCAGGTTGATCTTGATCACCTTCTCGAAATCGCCGAGCGGCATCGGGCCTTCGCGACCGACGATGCGCTTGGGCGTGCCGACGCCGGCGCAGTTGATCAGGATACGCGCGACGCCGTTCTTCGCGTTTGCTTCCTTCACGGCGGCTTCGGCGCTCGCCGAATCCGCGACGTCGCATCTCACCGCGATGCCGCCGATCTCTTTCGCATGCGCATTCGCCGCATCCATGTTGACGTCGAGCAGAGCGACCTTCGCGCCGTGCTTCGCGAGCTCGGCAGCGGTCGCGGCGCCGAGGCCGGAGCCGCCGCCGGTGACGATCGCGGCGTGTCCCTTGATGTCCATCAGTGTGTCCTCGTTGCTTCCGGATTTTCGATCAACAGCGCGATGCCCTGCCCGCCGCCAATGCAAGCCGACGCGATGCCGTAGCGCAAGCCCGAGCGCTGCAATTCGCGCGCGAGCGTAACCGACAGGCGCACGCCGGTGGCGCCGAGCGGGTGCCCGATCGCGATCGCGCCGCCGTTGACGTTGAGCTTGTCCTCGTCCAACTCAAGCGCGCGCGAGCAGGCCATCACCTGCGCGCCGAACGCCTCGTTGATCTCGAAGCGGTCGATGTCGGCGAGCTTGAGGCCCGCCTTCTCCACCACGGCCTGGATCGCCGGCACCGGGCCGATGCCCATGATCTCGGGCGGCACGCCGGCCGCAGCACCGGCGACGAGCCGGCCGAGCGGCGCCTTCTTGTGCTTCTTGGCGTAGTCGCCGGACGCCGCAAGTGCGGCCGCCGCGCCATCGACGATCGCCGACGAATTGCCGCCGGTCTGCACGCCGCCGAAGGCAGGACGGATTTTCGCGAGTTGCTCGACGCTCGACGGACGAATGTGCGTGTCGTGGTCTAGTTCGTTGGTATCACGCGAGAGCTTGATTCCGCGCGCATTGTAACCCTCGCGAACAAACTCCTCGGTCTTCACCGGCGCGATCTCGCCGGCGAGGAAGCCGCTCTCCTTGGCTTTGAAAGCACGCGCGAACGAACGCGCCGCATAGGCGTCCACCTCGGCGCGCGTGATCTGGTACTGCCGCGCGAGGTTTTCCGCGGTGTCGCCCATCGTGACATTGGCCGAGCGGTCCATTAGCGCTTCCCACAGAAAGTCCTTGAACTCGACCTGCCCCATGCGGAAGCCGCCGCGATGGGTATAGGCGGCGATCGGGTTGCGGCTCATCGACTCGGTGCCGACGCAGAGCGCGAGATCGACACCCCTGTGGGTGATCGTGTCGGCTGCCTGCATCAGCACTTCGATACCGGTGCCGCAGACGCGCTGCACCATGTGCGCCGGCGTCTCGATCGGCACGCCGGCGTACAGCCCGATGTGCCGCGGCAGCAGATACGCATCGAAGCTCGCCTGCGCCATGTTGCCGGTGATGACAGTACCGACGTCGTCCGGCTTTGCGCCGGAGCGCGCGAACACCTCGCGCGCCGCCTTGATGCCGAGGTCGGTCGGCGAGATCGCCGCGAGAGGGCCGTTATAGTCGACGAACGGCGTGCGGACGCCGTCGACCAGCCAGACGTCCTGCCAGGTGGCGGTGAGCC
>DATEKY010000193.1:0-2704 GCA_035277225.1 Xanthobacteraceae bacterium | reverse complement strand
CCGCTTCGAGCGTGCTTCGAGTGCGGCGAAGACAGCATTGGCATCGACGATGCCGTCGCCCATCGCTGACTTCTCGGTGATGCCATAAATGCGATGGGTCGACGCGACGGTCGTGGTCCGGTCCGGTGTGACGAGCCCGCGAACGACCGCGCGCCCCGCTTCCATCAACTCGGCTGCGACGACGAGATCGACGTCGCCCGGCACCGGCATCAGCGCAAGCACCGGCCGATGCGCCGGATCGCGCGGCGGAGGACTCATCTCCACATAGTAGACAGTGGTTCCGGTGCGCTGCGCGACACCCGGGACCGAAGTCGCCTGCACGATCCAGCCGTGCAACTCGGCAACGGCGACCAGCCAGTCCGCGAGCACGCCTCCGCCCTGACCTCCCAGCGCGGCGATCGCAATGGAAATCGGGCGCGATTCAGAACGCATGTCGCAACCCGCGCCGCTCTGCACGCCGCTGGAAGAAGCCGATGATGCTGGCCCGCAGTTTCTGTAGCAGGCGGTCGAACCACGTCGGATTGAACACGAGCTCTGCGCGATAGAAGGACGGGCACAGGATCGCTGCGTGCGCCACTTCGCCGCATACGCCGCAGCCGACGCACGAGTTCTCCACGTGCGCGATCGGATCCTGGCGCAGCGGATCGGGATTGGGCCGGATCGTCAGCGAAGGGCAACCGGACAGGCGAATGCAGGAGTGATCGCCCGTGCACGTATCCGCATCGACACCGAAGCGCTCGCGCACCACGCGCGCGCCGCCCGCGACGGCCTTGTTGAACGCAGGCTTCTCGCGACGCTGCCGATTGAGCATGCACTCGGAGGCGGCGAGCACGACCTTCGGGCCTTTCTCCGGCGTCGTCATTGCCTCGCGCAGCACATCGCGCATGCGGCCGATGTCGTAAGTGCGATCGACGACGCGCAGCCATTTGACGCCGACGCCTTTGACGGCTTCCGCGATCGGATGCTTCGTGCTCTTCGAGCGGTTGTCGGCGCGCGAAGAGAGAATGTCCTGTCCGCCGGTCGCGGCCGAATAGCCGTTGTCGACGACAACCAGCACGTTGTCGCTCTGATTGAACACCGCATTGCCGACACCGGAGGTCAGGCCGTTGTGCCAGAAGCCGCCGTCGCCCATGACAGCGATCGCGCGCTTGTTGCGCGGCGTGTTGAATGCGGATGCACCTGCTGCGCCGAGGCCATACCCCATCGTGGTATTGCCCATGTTGAACGGCGGCAGAATCGAGAACAGGTGACAGCCGATGTCGCAGCTGATGTGCACCTGACCGAGCTCCCGCTGCAGCAACTTCATCGCGGTGAAGATCGGACGCTCGGGACAGCCGGTGCAGAAGCCCGCGGGGCGAATCGGCAGAAGCGGCGCGATCGCCTGCACTTCCTTCGGCACTTCCGCTGGCGGCGGCGGCAGAAGGGGCGTTGCACGTTGCAGCTGCTCGGAAGCGTACGCCCGCATGAACGCCCGCACGCCACGAAGAATCACATCGCCCGTGTACTCACCGGCTTTCGGCAGCACGTCCTTGCCGATCACCCGCGTCGCGATCTCGGCCTTGCGCAGGATCGTATGCAGGTTCTGTTCGAGATACTCGGGCTGACCTTCCTCGACGATCATGACCGCCTTCTTGCCGCGGCAGAACTCGATGACTTCGCTGTCGATCAGCGGGTAGGTCACGTTCAGCACGTACAGCGGCAGTTGCGTCTCACCGCTCGAGTCGGCGAGGCCGAGCAGCTCCAGCGCGCGGATCAGCGTGTTGTACAGGCCACCCTGCAGGATGATGCCGATCTCACCGCCAGCGCCATCGTTGCTGCCGCCGAGGAACTCGTTGAGCTTGTGTTTCCTGATGTACTCGACCGCGGCCGGCCAGCGCCGGTTGATCTTCTCCTGCTCGTGCAGAAAGCTCGCGGGCGGCAGCACGATGCGATTCACATCGCGCACCGGGCTGTCCATCGCATCCTGGACCGTGAACGACGGCTTGCGATTGTCCTCGGCGACGAAGGATCCGTACACGTGACATGCGCGGATGCGCAGCTCCAGCATGACGGGCGTATTCGACGCTTCCGACAGCTCGAAGCCGCGCTCCACCATCGTCACGATGCTCTGCAGGTTCGGGCGCGGATCGAGCAGCCACATCTGCGACTTCATCGCGAATGCGTGCGAGCGCTCCTGCATGATCGAGGAGCCTTCACCGTAGTCCTCCCCGATGATCACCAGCGCGCCGCCGGTGACACCGCCGGACGCGACGTTCGCGAGCGCATCCGACGCAACGTTGGTGCCGACAGTGGACTTCCACGTCACCGCGCCGCGGATCGGATAGTTGACGGAGGCAGCGAGCATCGCCGCAGCGGCGGCCTCGGAAGCGCTGGCCTCGAAGTGGATGCCGAGTTCTTTCAGCAGCTCCTGGGCGTCGGACAGCACGTCCATGAGATGCGAAATCGGCGCGCCCTGGTAACCGCCAGGATGCCCTCGCCGCGGAATTCCTGGCCGGCGCCGAGGCGAAGTTTGCCGACTTCGTGAGTAAATGATCTTTCGGCCATCGCCGGCCACTGTATCCCTGTGCCCGGCTCCTTCCAATACAAGGATAGCCTGCGTCTAGGGCGACCGCCCTAGAAGCGCGAAGGGAGGGAGACCGGAATCTCTCGCAAAGGCGCAAAGGAAGAAAAGATCAGTTCCGTCCGGATTCGGAACTTCCTTTGC
>DATEKY010000192.1:0-2430 GCA_035277225.1 Xanthobacteraceae bacterium | reverse complement strand
GCCATCTCGGCGTTGAGCAGCGCCGAAAGCGCGTGGCCGAGATGCAGGTGGCCGTTCGGCGACGGCGCGAAGCGGAAAACGGGTTGCGTCATCTTTTGCAGCAAGCTCGGTGTAACCCTCTCCCCTTGAGGGAGAGGGTGGTACATTGCGAGCGATAGCGAGCAATGTACCGGGTGAGGGGTCTCTTTACACTGCAAGTGATCGAAAGTTACCCCTCACCCGGCCGATCCTCACTTCGTTCGGATCGACCACCCTCTCCCTCAAGGGGAGAGGGTTGCACCGAGTTCGTGGCACGAATGATCACCCACATCCACACCGAAGCCGACCTCGATCGCGGCATCGCGGCGCTGACCGCGCTCGATCCGCGCTTCGCCGCCGTGCTACAACGCGGCGGGCGGCCGCCGCTGCGCCGCCGCCCCGGCGGCTATGCGGGGCTCGCGCAGATCATCGTGTCGCAGCAGGTCTCGGTCGCGAGCGCCGCCGCGATCTACGGCCGGCTCGTGGCGATCGGCGATCCGTTCGACCACACCTCGGTGCTGCGCGCGCGCAAGGACAAGCTCCTGCGCGTCGGGCTGTCCAATGCCAAGATCAAGACGCTGAAGGAGATCGCCCGGGCGATCGAGAAACAGCACGTCGATCTCGATGCGCTGGCGGACATCCCGGCCGACGACGCGCATGCGCGGCTCGTCCAGCTGCACGGCATCGGCCCGTGGACCGCGGACCTCTACCTGCTCGCCTGCCTCGGTCATGCCGACGCCTGGCCGGCGGGCGACCTCGCGCTGCAGGAAGCCGCGCGCGTCGCCTTCGGCTTCGCGGCGCGGCCGACGACGAAAGAGATGGGCCCGCTCGCGGACGGCTGGCGGCCGTGGCGCGCAATCGCCGCGCGGCTGCTGTGGAGCTATTATCGCGCGGTGAAGAACCGCGAAGGCGTGCTGGTGCAGGCGGCGCCAGGGCCGCCAGCGAAAAAGAAGCGAGGCAAGAATGGCTGAACTCGACGGGCCGCGGCTCGCGCCGAAGAGCGGACCCGCGCGCCAACTGATCGTGTTCGTGCATGGCTACGGCGCCGACGGCAACGACCTGATCGAGATCGGCCGCGCCTGGCAGGTGTTCCTGCCGCATGCCGCCTTCGTCTCGCCACATGCGCCGCACCCGTGCGGCCAGGCGCCGATGGGACGCGAATGGTTTCCGCTCACGTTCCGCGATCCGGACGAGCGCTGGATCGGCGTCAACACGGCCGCACCGGAATTCGACCGGTTCCTCGATGCCGAATTGGCGCGACTGAAGCTTCCGCCCTCCGCGCTCGCGCTGGTCGGGTTCTCGCAGGGCACCATGATGTCGCTGCATGCCGGGTTGCGCCGCGCGGTGCCGCCGGCCGCGATCGTCGGCTATTCCGGCATGCTGGTGCTCGAGGGCGATTCGGATCTCGACGGCTACAAGCCGCAGATGCGCGCCCGCCCGCCGGTGCTGCTGGTGCACGGCGACCAGGACGATCTCATTCCGATCCAGGCGCTACTGCACGCGACGCAGGGGCTCGCCGCGCTGGAAGTGCCGGTCGAATGGCACATTTCGGCCGGCATCGGGCACGGAATCGACGACGAAGGCCTGCGCCAGGGCGGGGATTTTCTCGCCCGCCGGTTCCGCGCGGCGCGCTCCGCGCATGTGACGGCCTAACCCTCGTCCCCTGCTTCACAATCCCGTCACCGTCCCTGTAGACTATGCGTCATGCCGCCCTGCGGCGGCTTGTCCAAGGAGGACGGCTAAGCCTTGAACGCGCATGTGCCCAACAGCGGTTGGCCCGCATTGGTCCTCAATGCGGACTTTCGGCCCTTGAGCTACTACCCGTTGTCGCTTTGGTCATGGCAGGACGCCATCAAGGCGGTGTTTCTCGAACGCGTGAACATCGTCGCGCAATACGACAAGGCGGTGCACTCGCCGAGCCTCGAGATGCTGCTGCCGAGCGTGGTCTCGCTGAAGACCTATGTGAAGCCGACGACGCATCCGGCGTTCACGCGGTTCAATGTCTTCCTGCGCGACAAGTTCTCCTGCCAGTTCTGCGGCACGCGCGACGATCTCACCTTCGATCATCTGATGCCGCGCTCGCGCGGCGGACTGACGATGTGGGACAACGTCGTGGCAGCCTGCTCGGGCTGCAATCTGAAGAAGGGCAACATGACGCCGGACGAGGCCGGCATGTGGCCCTCGCAGATGCCGTTCGCGCCGAGCGTGCAGCACCTGCACCGCAACGGCCGCCTGTTCCCGCCGAACTATCTGCACGATAGCTGGCTCGACTATTTGTATTGGGATACCGAGCTGGAGCCGTAGCGCGTGATCCCGAAAAGTGGGAACCGGTTTTCGGACAAGATCACGCGCAAAAGCTAAATCGGCGGGCCCGCGCCACCGCACAGCCGCGGCGCGACGGCGGCGACCACC
>DATEKY010000191.1:0-2529 GCA_035277225.1 Xanthobacteraceae bacterium | reverse complement strand
CAGAAGCAAGGACCGTGCTCGCCGTCAGTCGAGCTTGCGGTCCTTCTCGGCCGGGAGGAACGACGCATCGAAAACGTCGCCGCCCTTCGGCTTGGCGTTCTTGAACTGGTAGGTGAGCGCGATCTGGTCGATCGACTTGTCGAGCCGGTCGTTGTCGACCGCACCGAAGCCGAGCTTCTTCACCTCGGGCGTGACAATGTTGTCCTTCAGCGCGATCTGCAGCCGCTCGAGCTCGACGTCTTTCTTGGCGACGTCGTTGCGCTTGAGCACCGACTCGACCGACGCGGCGGGGTTCTTGATCGTCTCGTGCAGGCCCTTGGTGAAGGCGCGCAGGAATCCTTTCACCGCCTCGGGCTTCTCGGCGGCGAATTTCGGGTTCACCATGATGGTGTTGCCGTAGAGATTGACGCCGTAGTCGGCCATCAGCAGCACCGTGATGTCGTTCGCCGGAACGCCGCGGTCCTTCAGGTTGATGTAGGACGAGAACGAGAAGCCCGTGATGGCGTCGACCTCGCCCGAGGCGAGCATTGGCTCGCGCACCGGGAAGCCGACGCTGACGATGGTCACCTTGGAGGCGTCGATGCCGTTCGCCTGGGTGAAGATCGGCCATTGCGCATAGGCCCCGTCCGGCGGCGGGGCGCCGAGCTTCTTGCCTTCGAGATCCTTCGGCGCGGACACGCCGCGGCTCTTGCGCCCGACGATGGAGAACGCCGGCTTGTTGTAGACCATGAACACGGCCTTGATCGGCACGGCCGGGTTGGCGTCGCGGAACTTGATCAGCGAATTGATGTCGCCGAAGCCCATGTCGTAGGTGCCGGAGGCGACGCGGTTGATCGGCTCGAGCGAGCCGCCCGCGGTGTCGATCGTCACGTCGAGGCCTTCGGCCTTGAAGTAGCCCTTGTCGATCGCGACCACGAACGGCGCGGCCGGGCCCTCGAACTTGAAGTCGAGCGAGAACTTGATCGCGGTCTGCGCAGAAGCAGCGGTTGCGGCGAGCGCCGATGCGGCGGCGAGGAGGCCGATCCGGCCGAGCCGGAGGAGATCGACTGTCATTACTCTGGTCCTCATTATCCTTGGGGCTTTGGCGCCGCCCGCCCGCACCTGCGAGGCCGCACCATCCGATTTCGTTGCACTTTCGACGTCTGCTTTTCTCTCTGCGTTAGCAAAGAACATGCCGCCTTAAAGTGCAAGCGGCGCACCGCCGCAGGATGGCAAACATGCCCAAGGGCGCAGCAGTCTGCTGTCGCGGCGGGCGCCGGCCTTGGTGGAGCATGATGTTGTCCGAAAACCGGTACCCACTTTTCGGGATCATGCTCCTGCCCGCCCCCAACCGGTGCATTCGGGGTAGGATGGCAGCCCCGAGTCGGAGGCTCTCATGGCCGCCAGTGCTGCGCGGAAACCTGAGGCAGGCGCGCTGCCGGCCTTCGCCGCGCCCTATGCGCCACCCGACGAATCGATCGCCGCAGGGTTCCTGGCGCAGGCGACGCGCGAGGCCGCCGCGGACGCGCGGATCGACACGCGCGCGACGCGGCTGGTCGAGGCGATCCGCGCCGAGACCGGCGGGCTCGGCGGCATCGAGGATTTCCTGCGCGAGTATTCGCTCTCGACCCGCGAAGGCCTCGCCCTGATGGTGCTGGCCGAGGCGCTGCTGCGCGTGCCGGATTCGGCCACCGCCGACCGGCTGATCGAGGACAAGCTGTCGTCCGGCGACTGGACCCATCACGAGGTCAGATCGCACGCGCTGCTGGTCTCGGCCTCGGCCTGGGCGCTCGGCATTTCGGCGCGCATCATCCAGCCGGGCGAGACGCCCGAGAACATCCTCGAGACGCTCGGCAAGCGGCTCGGCCTTCCGGCGGTGCGCACCGCGACGCGGCAGGCGATGCGCCTGCTCGGCTCGCATTTCGTGCTCGGGCAGAGCATCGAGGAGGCGCTCGGGCGCGCCGCGACGCACCGCGAGTTTCGCTACTCATACGACATGCTCGGCGAGGGTGCGCGCACCGAGGCCGACGCGCAGCGCTATTTCGCAAGCTACTCGCGCGCGATCGATGCGATCGCGCTGACTGCCGGCAATGCGCGCCTGCCCGAGCGGCCGGGCATCTCGGTGAAGCTCTCGGCGCTGCATCCGCGCTACGAGGCAATCTCGCGCGAGCGCGTGCTGCGCGAGCTCGTCCCGCGCGTGCTGGAGCTCGCCCGCAAGGCCAGGCAGCACGACCTCAACTTCACGGTCGACGCCGAGGAGGCCGATCGGCTCGAGCTCTCGCTCGACGTGATCGGCGCGGTGCTGCGCGACACCTCGCTCATCGGCTGGGACGGGTTCGGGCTTGCGGTGCAGGCCTATCAGAAGCGCGCCGGCGAGGTGATCGACTGGGTGCGCGAGGCCGCGGCAGCGCTCGACCGCCGGCTGATGGTGCGGCTGGTGAAGGGCGCCTACTGGGACACCGAGGTGAAGCGCGCGCAGGAGCGGGGGCTTCCCGACTATCCGGTGTTCACCCGCAAGGCGATGACCGATCTCTCCTACATGGCGTGCGT
>DATEKY010000190.1:0-10562 GCA_035277225.1 Xanthobacteraceae bacterium | reverse complement strand
GACCGCGACCTGGACGTTCGACAACTATCGCCGCTTCGCCGAAGAGCCGCTGTATGTGTCCGTGCTGTTCACGACCGTTCGCGTCGCGCTGGTCTGCACCGTCCTCTCGCTGGTGATCTCCTATCCGCTCGCCTGGTTTCTGGCGGAGCGGAAGGGCCGCGCCAAGGCGATCTTCCTGATCCTCGTCTTTCTGCCGTTCTGGACGAGCTATCTGATCCGCACGTTCGTCTGGCTTCCGATTCTCGGCCGTACCGGAATTATCAACGACGTCCTGCTGCGCGCTGGCATCATCGAGCGGCCCCTCGAGTGGCTGTTGTACAACGAAGGCACGATCTATCTCGGCCTCGTCTACGTTTACACGCTGTTCATGACGCTGCCGATCTATGTGTCGCTCGACCGCCTCGACCGCAGCCTGATCGCGGCGGCCGCCGATCTCGGCGCGACGCCTGTGCGCATCTTCTGGCGCATCGTTCTCCCGCTGAGCTTGCCGGGGGTGATCAGCGGATACGTCATGGTGTTCCTGCTCTCGGCTGGTGCCTTCGTGACGCCGCAACTGCTCGGCGGCCCGTCTGCGATCATGTTCGGCAACCTGATCGCGTCGCAGTTCCTCAACGACAACAACTGGGCTTTCGGCGCGGCGCTGTCAGTGATTCTCATCGCGGTCGTGATGCTGTTTGTGTTCGTCGCGGGTCGCAGGATCGGCCTGCAACGCGTCTTCGTCGGCGAGGCGCGCTGATCATGGCGGCGCATCGGACGCCCCCTGCACAATCGTCGCGCTGGGACACGGCGCTTTGGGTCTACGTCGTCATCTTCTTCGTCTTCCTCTATGGACCGTTGCTGATCCTCGTCGCGTTCTCGTTCAACGATGCGGAAGTCGTTGCGCTGCCGTTCCGCGGCTTTACGTTCAAATGGTATCGGGCGATTTTCGGAATGCCCGAGCTCGTGTCGTCTCTGATCAACAGCTTCCTGTTGGGTGCGATCGCCGGCGCCATCGCGACCACGCTGGCACTGGGCCTGGCACTCGGGTTTCGCCGCGACTTTCGCCTCAAGCCGATGCTGCTGCGCATGATCCTCATTCCGATCATCGTGCCGGGCATCATCGGCGGCGTCGTGCTGTTGTTGTTCTTTGGCTACTTCGGCATGCCGTTCGGCCTCTACACCACGGTGCTGATTGCGCACATCAACTGGACGCTGCCGTTTGCATTCCTGACGCTCTACCCGCGGCTGCACCGGTTCGATCGCAGCATCGAAGAGGCCGCGATGGATCTCGGTGCACGGCCGTTCATCGTGTTCCGCCGGATCGTCCTGCCGATGATAAAGCCGGCGCTCTACGCAACCTTCCTGTTCAGCTTCACGCTTTCGTTCGACGAGTTCATCCGCACGATCTTCGTCCTTGGCGGCGAACGCACTGTTCCGGTGCACGTGTGGAGCATCGTCATAGGAGAGATCGCGCCTTATCTGCCCGCGGTCGGCGTGGTGATCATGGTGATTTCGGTGTCGGCTTCGCTGATCGGCCTTCTGGTCTCGGCGCATGGCGATCGCGTGGCGGCCCAATCTTGAGCGACGGAGCAAGGGAGACGAGCAGATGACACGGAATTGTTTCGAGCCTCGGAATGGCGCCGGCTGGTCCCGGCGTGCGGTTCTGCAAGGGATGAGCGCCGTCGGCGCGGCGTCATTGATGTCGGGCTCTGCCTACGCGCAGCAGAAGTCGATCGATGGACTGATGGTGAACGCCGTGATGGGCGGACCGCTGCGTGGGCTCGTCGAAGGTCCGACCGGCGTGAAGGTCAATGACGGGCCATTCGTGTCGTCGACCGACAATGTGGCCAAGCTGATGGCTCCCGGCGGTGGTACACGCTACGACCTGCTCATCGGCGTCTCGGAGTTTTCCAAGGCTCCCGTGCTTGGCGAGTCGGCCGGCAAGGAACGGGCGCTTGCCTACGATGCCGCGAAGGTTCCGAACGTGAAGAGCCTGTCGGCGATAGCCAAGACCGACCTCGTTGAGCGCAATGGCAAGACGTACCTCATACCGGTCTACTGGGGCTACGACATGACGCTGTACAACAAGGACCATGTGCCGGAAAACGATCCGCTGACGCAGTCCTGGGGGCTGTTGTTTGCCGACAAATATGCCGGGCGTATCGCCTGGTACGACGTGCCCCACCAGATGATCATGGTGGCGGGGCTGCACATGGGCATGAAGGAGCCCGAGAAGGCGAGCGCCAGCGATCTGGCCGAGATCACGAAGTTCCTGATCTCCAAGAAGAAGAACGTTCGCACGATCTGGACGACGTTTGCGCAAGCCGTGAACCTTCTCGCCAGCGGCGAAGTCGTGATCAGCTACGGCTGGATTCCGATCCGCGTCGCGCTCCAGCGGCGCAACTTCAACATCACGAACAATTGGCCGTCGGACGGCCTGCTGGTGTGGAGCCATGGCGCCTACATCCCGAAAGACAGCCGCAAAGGTGACGACGCGCAGGCCGTCGTCAATGCAATGCTCAGCCCCGAGTACGGTGTCGCTCTGACGCGCGAGACCGGATACCTCAGCGCCTCGACCGAGGCCGAGAAGCTTCTCTCGGCTGATGAGAAAAAAGCGGCCGGCTACGACGTGCGCGAGCGCGGGATCAAGACCTATGGTCTGAAGTGGCCGACAGACCTCAGCCGCTGGGTCGAGGCCTGGGGCAAGGTGAAGAGCGCGTGAGCCCTCGGGTTCCTCCCGAGCAATACGTGACGTCGGTCGTGCAAAAGCCTGCTGGCGCACCGGCGGTGGAGGTCGAACACCTCTCCCGCCGGTACGGCGCGGTCGCCGCGCTCGATGACGTGTCGCTTGTGGTGCGCCGTGGTGAGTTCTTCTCGCTGCTCGGACCGTCCGGCTGCGGAAAGACGACGCTGCTGCGCATCATCGGCGGTTTCGATCACGCAAGCGAAGGCATGGTGCGCATTCACGGAAAGAACGTGCTGGGCGAGCCACCGTACCTGCGTCGCACCAACATGATCTTCCAGCATCTCGCACTGTTCCCGCACATGAATGTGTTCGAGAACATCTCGTTCGGCCTGGAAATGAAGGGTGTACCGAAGGCCGAGCGGCGGACGAAGGTCGAGCAGATGCTTGCGTTGGTGCGGCTCGACGGACTCGCAGGCCGCACCATCGATCAGCTCAGCGGCGGGCAGCGCCAGCGTGTCGCGATGGCGCGCGCGCTGGTCAACGAGCCGGACGTTCTCCTGCTCGACGAACCGCTCGGCGCGCTCGATCTGCAATTACGGCTGCGCATGCAGGTTGAATTGCGCCGCCTGCAGAAGACTCTCGGCAGCACGTTCATCTTCGTGACGCACGATCAGGGCGAAGCGATCACGATGTCGGATCGGATTGCGGTGATGAATCAGGGGCGGATCGTTCAGGTCGGCTCCCCGGCGGAGGTTTACGAGACGCCGTCACATCGTTTCGTCGCGGAGTTCATGGGCCACGCCAACCTCATCACCGGAACGGTGCGGTCGTGTGCAGACGGATACGGCATGATCGATGCCGCGGCCGGTCCGATCGAAGGCCGCTGTGCCAAGCCGATCGCGACCGGCACGAATGCGCTGGTGTCGGTGCGGTACGAGAAGGTCGAGGTTGCTCCGGCCGGACCGGCAGCCGCGGGACTGACTGGCCGTATCGTCGACATACGCTACATGGGCGCGTCGGTTCGGATCGAGACGGCGGTCGGTTCCGATGGATTCATCATTCACTCCGATATGCCTGGCGCGCGGACCTCCGCGCTCGCGGTCGGCCAGCCTGTCGCGGTGACGTGGCCGCGCGAGAGCGCAGTGCTGCTGGAAGATTGAGAACTCAAGAAACAAGAAAAGAGGATGAGATGAGTTGGATTGCCGGGGTCGATGTCGGCGGGACGTTCACCGACATTGTGCTGATCAATACCGCGACTCGGGAAATACGGATCCGAAAGGTACCGACCACCGCGCGCAATCAGGCCGAGTCGTTCCTGCGCGGCCTGACGGAGACGGGCGATCTCGATGACGTCGATGCCATCGTTCACGGCACCACAGTCGGCACGAACGCGTTGCTCGAGCGCAAGGGTGCGCGGACCGGATTGATCTCGTCGAAGGGATTCCGCGATCTGCTCGAGCTTGGGCGCCGCACCCGTCCGAACGACTACGGCATGACAGGCACCTTTCAGCCGTTGGTGCCGCGCGAGCATCGCCTCGAAGTGCCTGAGCGCGTCGATGCACACGGTCAGCAAGTGGTCGAGCTGGACGAGGCCGCGCTCGAGGAGGTGGTGAAGCAGCTTCTGGCTGACGGAATCGAATCTGTCGCTGTGATGTTCATGCACAGCTACGCAAACCCCGAGCCCGAGCTGGCGGCACATCGCGTCATCGGGAAACTGTGGCCGAACGAATACATCAGCCTGAGCCACCGCGTATTGCCGGAGGTGGGCGAGTTCGAGCGCGTCACCACGACCACGATAAACGCCTACTTGCAGCCCTTGCTGCATCGCTACCTCAGCAGTGTGGATGATCGCCTTCGTAGCGCCGGCTACACCAAGGGCTTCCGTATCATGCAGTCGAACGGAGGCGCCCTGAACGTCACCAATGCGTCACGCAACGCCTGTCGCAGCGTACTCTCCGGACCTGCCGGCGGCGTGATCGCGGCAAGCTGGATCGGCCGGCAGGTCGACGCCGATCACGTCATCTCCGCGGACATGGGCGGAACGAGCTTCGACGTTGCCGTGATCCTGGATGGCGAGCCTGCGCTCTCCGAGCAGAAGGAATTCACCTACGGAATTCCCTCGCGCATTCCGATGATCGACATCGAGACGATCGGTGCGGGCGGCGGCAGCATCATCTATCAGGACAAAGCCGGGATTCTGCATGTCGGCCCCGAAAGCGCGGGCGCCGAGCCCGGGCCCATCGCCTACGCGCGCGGCGGAACCCGCGCGACAGTGACCGATGCCAACGTTCTGCTCGGCCGGCTCGATATCGGCAACGTTCTTCCCGGCACGGACAGCCCAAAGGCGAATGTGCGCGCTGCGTTCGAGGAGCTCGGCAAGTCTCTCGGCACGACGGCGGAGGGCGCCGCGCAAGCCGCGCTCAAGGTCATCGATCTCAACATGGCTGGCGCGATCCGCAAGCTCACGCTTGAGCGAGGTCTCGACACCCGCAAGTTCATCTTGATCCCGTTCGGCGGGGCAGGGCCGCTCCATGCTTGCAGCATTGCGGAGAATCTCCGTGTGCCACGCGTGCTCGTGCCGATCTGGCCGGGTGTAACGTCTGCGCTCGGCTGTCTGTTGGCGGACATCCGCTACGACGACACCTGGACGGTGCACCAGCGGCTCGATCAAGTCGATGCAGCACGGGTTCGCGCACTCTATGACCGTATGGTCGAGCGCGTCATGGACGTGATGCGCGAAGACGACGTGCCGAAGGAGAAGGTCGAACTGCAATACGAGGCGGCGCTCCAGTACGAGGGCCAGAGCCACCGCGTGATCGTCACGCTTCCATCACCGGACATCAGCGTAAGCGGCCTCGCGGCCACGTTTGCCAACGAGTATCGCGAGCGTTACGGCGTCACCGTTGACAACGTTCCGGTTCGTCTCGTGAACCTGCGCGTACGCGCCTCGGCGCCGCGGGACATCGAGGTGTCGATAGCAAACGACACGATGCGCGGCACAAACGCCAACGGCAGCGGCACGGCGCCGATGTTCTTCGCCGATGCCTGGCACGAGGCGGCGATCCATCACCGAACTTCTCTCAAGCAGGGCGTTGCGGTCGTCGGCCCGGCCCGCATCGACCAGGCCGATACCACAACCATCGTTCCGCCCGGTTGGACAGCGCGGGTCGACAACCTGGGCAACATCGAGATCACCCACGAGGCTTTCACGCAATGATCGATGTCATCACCCTGACCGTTCTGCAAAATCGCTTTCGCCAGATCGCCGAGGATATGGACACGATCTTCGATCGCGCAGCGTTTTCACCGATCATTTCCGAGGGGCGCGATCGAGCGTCGGGTATCTACACCGGCGACGAGGGGCTGCTCATAGCGCAGGGCGCGACCGGTATGCCGATCCATATCGGCGCGATGCAGTTCGGCGTCGGCGCGGTTGCCCGCAAGGCGGCCGGGACCTGCAAGCCGGGCGACATCTTCATCATCAACGATCCCTATTTGGGCGGTACGCACCTGATGGACGTCAAGCTGGTGATGCCGGTCTTCGTCGACGGCGAGTTGTTCTGCTGGCTCGGGTCGAGCGGGCACTGGCCGGACATCGGTGGCGCGGTTCCGGGCGGCTATGTGACGTCGGCAACCGAAGTGCAGCAGGAGGGGCTGCGTCTTGGCGGCCTGCGGCTCTATCGGGAGGGGACGCCCGACCCGGACCTTCTGCAGATGATTCTCGACAACGTCCGTGTCCCCGCACAGAGACTCGGCGACTTGCAGGCGCAGGTCGCGTCGCTTCGCGCGGGCGAGCAGGAGTTGCGCCGGGTCATCGCCGAGTATGGGGTGCCGACCCTGCGTGAGGCGATCGTCGCCCTGCGGCGTCAGTCGGCCGTGCTGGTGCGCGACATGATCGGCCGCATCAAGCCTGGCACCTACACTTATGAAGATGCCATGGATAACGACGGCGTCGTCGACGAGCCGTTGTGGATCCGGCTGAGGCTGACGGTCGAGAGCGAGCGCCTGATTTTTGATTTTAGCGAGAGTTCACCGCCGTGCCGCGGCCCGATGAATTCGGTTTTCGCGACCACAGCCTCGGCCGTGTACATCTCGTTCAAGCATCTCTTTCCAGAGATCCCGATGAATGCAGGCTGCTTCGAGCCAATCGACCTGATCGCGCCCGAGACGACATTCCTGAATTCACAATACCCGAAACCCGTCTCTGGCTGCGCAGCGGAAGTCTCCCAGCGCATCGTCGACGTGTGCTTTGGCGCGCTTTCCAAGGCACTTCCTGAACGCTCGACCGGCGCGCCGGTTGGCACCTCGCTAAACGTCGCGCTCGGTGGCTACGACCCCTTGGAGGATCGCCGTTACATTTTGTACTTCTACACGGGTGGCGGACATGGCGGCTTTCCGGACGGCGACGGCATCTCGAACGCCTGTACGTCTGTCGGTCTGGCGAAGACGCCGCCGCTCGAGGTAGTCGAGCAACATGCGCCAGTTCTGTTTGAGGAATACGCGCTGCGTCAGGACTCGGCCGGCGCCGGCCAGACCCGGGGCGGGCTTGGCGTCCAGTATTCGATGCGCCTGTTGAGAGGCGAGGCCTATATCGCGGTTCTCGGCGACCGAAGCCGGAAGGGGCCGTTCGGGATTCTCGGAGGTGAGGACGGTGCGCCCACCGAGGTCGCGCTGTCTTTGCGAGGTGAGCACTTTGTCCCGCGCATGCGAACCAAGGACGGCAATATCCTGTTCACGACTGGCGATCACATCGCAATCAAGACGCCAGGCGGAGGTGGCCGCGGGGATCCGGCAAAACGCCCGCGCGACTCGGTGGAACAGGACTTGCGTCGCGGCTATATCAGTGTGGGCTCCGCCGAGCAGCACTATAAGGCACGAGGTCCAAACGGGTAGCCGAATCAGCACGATGCGACGTGCTGTTGCCATTTGACCGCTGCATCACGCACCTCTCCCGTATTGCCTGCTCCGGGTCAGGATTTGCCCGTATGCGGCGCCGAAACCGAGAAATGCGGATGCCCACAAGATCGCCGCCGTGACTGAAAGCGGGACCAGGTACGCCGGTGCGAGCGCCGCCACGATCCGGATCGTGGCCGCGAGCAGGACCGCCGCATAGATCGCCTGCGTGCCGCGCGAGGCAGTCAGTGCACGGCCGGTGTGGCCGAGGCTTGCGCGTGTCATCACGGCGAGCGTCATCGTGCCGGCTGCGCCGCCGCCCCAGGCATGGACGCCCGCAGCCATCGGGACGAGATCGACTGCGGCCGCGCCAGCCAGGAGAAACCCGAGCGGAATGAATGCGTATCCGAGGTGCAGGATCAGGACGAGTGGCTCGCCGGCCGTGCGGTCGCCGGCCCAGCGCGCCAACCGCAGGGTCTGCAGCATACCGGTGATCATCAACGCTGCGCCCGTCGCGGGGGATTGCGGAACGACGATCCAGAGCACGAGGGTGGCTGCGCTTGCCGCGATAATGACGGCATCGAAGCGGTTGAAGGGCACCGGAAGGCGGCCGGGGTTCTCGCGCGCAAGCCAGTTGCGCGTGAAGCTGGGCACGATGCGCCCGCCGATCAGCGTCATGAGCATCACGACGACCGCAAGGCCGAGGCGGATGCTGTAATCGGCCGCGCCGGCGAAATGGGCTTCGAGATGGAAGCAGAAATTGCCCGCCGCCAGCAGGACCACGAGGGATACGACCTTCAGGTTACTCCAGTTTCCTCCGGCAATGATCTCGCGCGCCGCGGCGGCCGCGACCAGCAGCAGAAATCCGCCGTCGATCGCCGCGGCCGGCAGCCAGCCGATCGTGGCGGAGAACGTGACCGCGATGCGACCCAGCAACCAGGCGGCGACGAGAAAAATCAGCGGCGCGCCTTGCAACGGCAGGCGGCCGGTCCAGTTCGGAATCGCCGTCAGCAGGAAGCCGGTGATGACGGCCGGCAGATAGCCGTACAGCATCTCGTGGATGTGCCAGTCGCGCGGCGCGAATGCGGATGCCAGCGTGAGCTCGCCGGTGAAAACCGGCAGCCAGACCAGCACCGCGAGACCGGCGTAGAGAGAACCGAACAGAAAGAATGGCCGGAAGCCGTAGGAGAACAGCGCAGGGCCGTCGTAGCTTCTGAGGCGCGGAATCGGACCCATGGCCGTTCTCCGGGACGTCACTTCGCGGCGGTCTGTGCGGGAAGCCTGGCGAACAGCGTGGCGAAAACCTGCTTGGCCTTGCCGGGATGCGTGACCGCCATTGCCTCGTCCTTGTTGACCGGCGTTCCGACCACGACCAGCGCCACCATGCCCATGCCGTAGTGCGGCAGGCACTTCACGCCGTAGACACCCGGCTTGTCGAACGTCACGGAGATATCCTGGTTGAGCTTGCCGACGAACGGCGTGGCGTCTGCCGGCAGCATGCCCTTGATCGTCTCGGCATTGTGGCCCTTGGCGGTCGCGACGAACTTCACCGTGTCGCCGGGCTCGATCTTCACCATGGCGGGCTCGAACACCATGACGCCGTCGATCCCCTTATCGAGCATCTTCACCTCGATCTCGGCGGCGCTCGCCGCTCCGGCGAGGCTCATGAGGATCGCGGCGATCCCGAGTGTGACTGGCGTGCGCATACTGGTTCTCCTCTGGTCTGACGACGGGGCACTCATGCCCGCCGTTTCGACCCTGGATACCGGCACTGCGGCGCGGCGTTATTGCGCCAGCGCAAATTTCCAATCGATTGATCCTGCTCAATTGTTCCGATCGGCCGCGGGTCTAGGGTCCGCGCATGAGATCACCAACCAGTACGCCGGCTTGACCATGGCGATCGACCGTTCCCTGGTTGCCAAAATGCCGCTGTTCGCAGGTCTTGCTCCCGAACAGCTCGACGCGATCCTCTCCGAGGCGCGCTCGGCGCGGTATGCGAAGAACGCGGCGATATTCGAACAGGGTGAGGAGGCGCACTCCTTCTTCGTTCTACTGCACGGCCATGTGCGCGCGAGCAAGACGACGCCCACCGGGCAGCAGGTGGTCGTGCGCTACGTGACGCCGGGGGAAGTTTTCGGCGTCGCAATGGCGATCGGGCTGTCGACATATCCCGCGACTGCGACCGCGGTCGACGACAGCGTCGTGCTCGCCTGGCCGTCCGCGTCATGGCCGCGCCTGGTGGCGCAGTATCCTTCGCTCGCGCGCAGCACGCTGGTGACCGTCGGCAGCAGGCTCCAGGAATCCCATACGCGTGTCATCGAGATGTCCACCCAGCAGGTCGAGCGGAGAGTCGCCCATGCGCTGCTGCGCCTTGCCGGGCAGGCGGGCCGCAAGGTCGAGCAGGGCGTGGAGATCGATTTTCCCATCAGCCGGCAGGACATCGCGGAAATGACCGGCACCACGCTGCATACGGTGAGCCGGACCCTGAGCGGCTGGGAGCAGCGCGGGCTGATCGAGAGCGGCCGTCAGCGCATCCTGCTGTGCGATCCACACAAGCTGTTCCAACTCGCCGAGCAAGCGCCGGGCGAAGCATAGAATCGGAGCCGATTGCGGCTTATCGGATGGCGCCGCGCAGGGCTGCCATGAAGCTCGCCTGATCGACGCCGTGTTCGCGGCAGGCGTCGTCGACCGAATGAAACGACGCGATCGGGCAGCCGACGCATCCCAGCCTGAAATCGAGAAAGACGCGGATCGTTGCCGGCCAGCGAGTCATGACGTCGCCGACGAGCAAATATGAATCAATCGCCATGCGGGCCTCCGTTGCCACAACGCTAGCGCATCGGCGGTCCGGTTCTTTGCTCCCGAGCAAGCTGCAGGCATTTTTCCGTGTGCGCCCTCGCGCCTCCGGGCTTTCCCCTACCCGTATAATTCCCTAGCCGCGGACCGCAGCAGATTTGTCCTAGCGCAAAGAAGTTCCCCGTCATCGGCGCAGAGTGACGACGTT
>DATEKY010000189.1:0-9395 GCA_035277225.1 Xanthobacteraceae bacterium | reverse complement strand
CGCGCTCGGCAACCTCATCCCGCCCGGCATCACCTTCATCATCTATGCGCTGATCACCGAAACATCGGTGAGCGCGCTCTATCTCGCGGCCGTCGGCCCGAGCCTGCTGGTGGTCGCACTGTTCATCCTGGTGATCCTGCTCAAGGCGCGCACCGCCGCGCCGGTCGACGCGGATCGCCCACGCATTCCGTTGCGCGAGAAACTCAAGACCATCGTCGATCTCGCGCCGACCGCGATCCTCATCCTGATCGTGCTCGGCACCATCTATGGCGGGCTCGCGACCGCGACCGAAAGCGCCGCGCTCGGCGTGGTCGGCGCCATCGTGTTCGCGGCGATCGAGGGCAAGCTCTCGTTCAGGATGCTCAACGCCTCGGCCGAGGCGACCGCGCGCAACACCGCGATGATCGGCGCCATTTTGTTCGGCGCCTATGTGCTGAACTACGTGTTCGTCGGGCTCGGCGTTCCGCAGCAGCTGGCCAAGCTCGTCGCCGCGATGCCGCTGCCGCCTTGGGGCGTGATGCTGCTGATCATCGGCTTCTATCTCGCGCTCGGCACCTTCATGGAAGGCTTCTCCATGGTGATCACCACCTTGCCGGTGGTGTATCCGGTGATGCTCAGCCTCGGCTATGACCCGATCTGGTTCGGCGTGATCGTGACGATGCTGGTCGAAATCGCGCTGATCTCGCCGCCCGACGGCACCGTGCTCTACGTGCTGCAGGGCATGCGCAAGGACGACGGGCCGATCACCGACATCTTCTCCGGCGTGATGCCGTTCATGGCGGTCTACATCCTGGCGCTGCTGATCCTGATGTGGCTGCCGGATATCGCGCTGTGGCTGCCAAGGGTCATGAGATAAGAGTGATTCGATAGGCCCCGTACCGCGCCGGAACCCTCAGGCCTCAATCCGCGTTTCCCCGCGCAGCGAGGAGGAAACGCCATGGCCGACGATCTCAGCAAGCGCGGACAACCGGACCGCAGCAAGATCAACATGAACGAAGACTTCGAAGTCCAGTACTGGACGAAACATCTCGGCGTGAGCCGCGAAAAGCTGAAACAGGTCGTCGACAAGGTCGGCAACTCGGCTGCCGCGGTGCGCAAGGAGCTTGCGGCGTAGCAGCGGCTGCGTCGTGCACGGTTGATGCCGGTCATCGGCGCTGAGATGCCGCAGTCGTCCGAGTGGTGGAAACGCGCCGTCATCTACCAGGTCTACCCGCGCTCGTTTCAGGACTCCGACGGCGACGGGATCGGCGACCTCAACGGCATCCGCAGGCGGCTCGATTACCTGCAATGGCTCGGGGTCGGCGCGATCTGGATTTCGCCGATCTTTCCCTCGCCGATGGCCGACTTCGGCTACGACGTGTCGGATTACTGCGCGATCGCGCCGCTGTTCGGCACGATGGCGGATTTCGACGCATTGGTGCACGAGGCGCACGGCCGCGGCCTGAAGATCATCCTCGACTTCGTTCCCAACCACACCTCGGATCAGCATCCCTGGTTCACCGAAAGCCGCGCGTCGCGCACGAGCGCGAAGCGCGACTGGTACATCTGGCGCGACGCAGGCGCGGACGGCGGGCCGCCGAACAACTGGCTCTCGCAATTCGGGGGCCCGGCCTGGACGCTCGATCCAATCACCGGCCAATACTACCTGCACAGCTTCCTGCCGCAGCAGCCGGACCTGAACTGGCGCAACGATGCGGTGCGCGAGGCGATGTTCAACGTGTTGCGCTTCTGGCTCGACCGCGGCGTCGACGGATTTCGCGTCGACGTGCTGTGGCTGCTGATCAAGGATGCGGACCTGCGCGATAATCCGCCGAACCCCGGATATCTGCCGACCCAGGCCGCGATCAATCGCACGCTCTCGGTCCACAACGCCGACCAGCCCGAGATCCACGAGGTGATCGGACAGATGCGCGGCGTGCTCGAGGCGTATCGTGATCGCGTGCTGATCGGCGAGATCTACCTGCCGTTCGAGCGCCTCGCGATGTATTACGGCAAGGACCTCTCGGGCGTGCACCTGCCGTTCAATTTCGCGCTGATCCAGGCGAGCTGGCATGCTGCGGCCGTGGCGGCGCTGATCACGCAATACGAGGATTCGCTGCCGCCGGGCGGGTGGCCCAACTGGGTGCTCGGCAACCATGACCAGCCGCGCATCGGGGCGCGCGTCGGCTCGGCGCAGTCACGCGTCGCGGCCATGCTGCTGCTGACCCTGCGCGGCACGCCGACGATGTATTACGGCGACGAGATCGGGCTCGCGCGCGTCGATGTCGCGCCCGACCTCGCGCAGGACCCTTGGGAGAAGCGCGAGCCGGGACTCGGCGTCGGCCGCGATCCGTGGCGCACGCCGATGCAATGGGACGGCACGGCGAATGCCGGGTTCTCGTCCGCACGGCCGTGGCTGCCGCTCGCGCCGGACCATCAGGCGTGCAACGTCGCAGCGCTGCGCGCCGACGATCGCTCGATCCTGTCGCTCTGTCGCGCGCTCGTCGCGCTGCGCAATGCGCACCCTGCATTCAGTCTCGGCGATCAACGCGTCATCGGTGCGGACGGCGACGTGCTGCGTTACGAGCGGTCGCTCGCGGGCGAGACATTCGTCGTGGCGCTGAATTTCGCCACCGAGAGCCGGTCGCTGCGCGAACAGGGCGAGGGGACCTTAGTGCTCTCCACCGAGCTCGATCGCACCGGCGTTGGCGATTGCGTTCTGCGCGGCGGAGAGGGCGTGATTATCAAGCTCTGACGTCAACTTCCGCTCATTCCCGCGCAAGCGGGAATCCAGGGCCAAACACTGGGTCCCGCTTCCGCGGGGACGAGCGGCGCGAACGCTAAAACTCGGTGCGCTTGAGCAGATAATCCAGCCCGCCGACGCGGTACCAGCGATAGCCGTAGGCCTCGAGGCAGACACGGTGCTTGCCCTTGTCGGCCTTGCTGTGATCGGCCGCCAGCAGGTTGATCAGGTCCTGCCCGTCGCCCTTGAGCCCGGTTGAGAACGCGACCTCGCGCGGCTCGTCGGCGAAGTTATGCAGGAACAGGACCGAGTTGTTGCGCCAATCGTAGCGCAGCGCGAGCACGGCGGTATCGCCGGTGTTCAACACCTTGAATCTGCCCCAGCCGACCTCCGGCACCTCCTTGCGCATGCGGATGATGCGCTCCATCCAGTTCAGCATCGAATCGGCTTCGCGCCGCTGCTCGGCCGCGTTGATGTGCGCAAAGCCGTACGGCCCCTCGCTGATCACCGGCACGACCGGCTTCCTGCTTTTGGTGAAACCGCCGTTCGGCTCGGTCGACCACTGCATCGGCGTGCGGCAGCACACGCGCTCGGGGAGCGAGAGGTCATCGCCCATTCCAAGCTCGTCGCCATAGCGCAGCACGGGAGTGCCGGGCAGGGTGAACATCAGGCTGTAGGCGAGCTCGATGCGGCGGCGGTCGCCTCCGAGCATCGGCGCGAGCCGGCGGCGAATGCCGCGGTCGTAAAGCTGGTCCTCCTTGCGCGGCCCGAACGCGTCGAACACGCGCTGGCGCTGCTTCTCGGACAGGCGGCCGAGGTCGAGCTCGTCGTGGTTGCGCAGGAACATGCCCCATTGCGCCGTGGCCGGACGCTGCTCGGTCTTGCTCATTGCCTTGGCCAGTGGACGCGTGTCGGAGGACGCGAGCGCGTAGAACAGATACTGATTGACCTGGAAATTGAACATCATCTGCATGCGGTCGCCGTCTTCGCCGAAATACTGCATGTTGGTGCGCGGCAGCACGTTCGCCTCGGCGAGGATGATCGAATCGCCGACGCGCCACTGCAGGAATTCGCGGAACGAGCGCAGCATGTCGTACTGCTCGTGCGGGGCGGAAACGTCGGCGCCCTTGGTGCCGATCACGAACGGGACGGCATCCATGCGGAAGCCCGAAACGCCGAGCTGGATCCAGAACCCCATGATCTTGAGGATCTCGGACTGGACCGCGGGATTGGAGGTGTTGAGGTCGGGCTGGAAATCGTAGAAGCGGTGGAAATAATATTCCTTTGCGACCGGGTCGCGCGACCACGTCGTCTTCTGCACGCCGGGAAACACCATGCCCTTCTCGGCATTCGCCGGGCGCGTCTTCGACCAGACATACCAGTCGCGATATTTCGAGTTCGGATCGCGCCGCGCCTCCTGAAACCACGGATGCTCGTTCGAGGTGTGGTTCACCACGAGGTCGATCAGCACGCGGATGCCCCGCTGCTTGGCCGCATGCGTGAAGTCGACGAAATCGCCGAGCGTGCCGTAGGCCGGATTGACGCCGTAATAGTCGGAGACGTCATAGCCGTCGTCGCGGCCGGGCGAGGTCTGGAACGGCATCAGCCACAGCGCGGTCACCCCGAGCCCGTCCAGGTAGTCGAGCCGGCGCATCAGCCCCTGGAAGTCGCCGACGCCATCCCCGTTCGCATCCATGAAGGTGCCGACGGACAGGCAATAGATGACCGCGTTCTTGTACCAGAGGTCCTTGATCATGAAGGCTCGCCGCTCGCGCAATCATGACAAACGAGCAAGGCGGCGTGCTGGTTCCGCGGCGCGCCGATACCTCGGGGTCGGCTATCGCAGTCCCGGGCGCTCCAGGCCTTCAGATCGATCCGGCCGGCGAGCGTGCGAGCCGAGGTCCCGCGGCGAGCAGGAGGCGAGCAAGCTCGGCCTGCCGGCGAGTGCCGGTCTTCTCGAACACGCGCTGCAAATGGGTGTGCGTGGTGCTCGAATTGGTGCCGAGTGTCACCGACGCTGCATCGAGGTGCCCGCAGCATACCGCGCGCGCGACTGCGGCCTCGGTCGGAGTGAGGTCGTACAGCTTGCGCAGGGCGGCGAGGTCCGACTGCGGCAGCCAAGTCGGATCGGTGACAAACACGGCACAGCATGGCTGTCCGAGCGCCGACGATCTGAGCCCGACGCGGATCGGCACGACGACCGCCGTCAGCGGTGGGCGCGGCTCGGGTCGCCGGATCGCGAGCACGCCGTCGGCCCCTGAGATCGTGCCGTTGCTGCCGCCCGCGTCGGCGACGAGGCGCCGCAATACCTCGGCATCGTTGTTATGCGCGGCGTGCAGACGGCCGCGAACCAGCCGCAGACCATCACCTTCGCGCAACAGCTCCCGGGCAGCGCCATTGGCGTGAAGCATGCGCGCGTCGGCGCTGAGCAGGATGATGCCATCTCCGAGCCGGTCCATCGCCTCGACCGAGGCGGCGTGTTGGCGCTCGGCACGCATGAGCCGCACTTGCATTTGCGTCGCGCGCCGCAGATGCGGGGCGATCGTGCGGGTGAAGGCATCAATCTCGCTTCGCTCGAACTCACCTTTGGCGACCTCGCGCGCGACTGAGACGACGCCGCTCGCTGCCCCTTCCTTGAGCACATAGCACGCCAGCGTAGCGTGAAACCCCTGGGGGCGGACCCAATCGTTGTAGAACTCGGTCTTGGTCACCTCCGCGGTGTCGATGACCATCCAGTTCGCCAGCACTGTTCCGGGCGCGCAGGCCGGGGCTCGTTTCCAGATCGGGTTCCTGGACGCATAATATGACGTGTAGCTCGCGGCGTATTGCGGATCGATGCCGACGCTCACCCGTGACTCAAGCTTCAGGGGCGAGGTGTCCATGATTGTGATCGCGGCATTGGTCCCACCCAAGTGGTCGCGCAACAAGGTGAGGGCCGGCTCCCATTGTGCCGGATCGGCCGCCGCTTCGTAGATCGCGTGGATGAGACGCGACAATCGCTCGCCGCCCATGCGTCGAGCGCCGATCCGCCGCCGTTGCCGTGCCTCCTTCGCGAGATCGTCGATCTCGGCTGGAGGCTCGGCATCAAGCTCACGGCGATAAAGCCTAAGGCAGTGCTCGTAGTGACGCGCGACAAGTGCGACTTGTCCGCGATCGAGGTGAAATCGCATCAGCGCGGCATGCGTGGCGTCGGCGAGGGGATCGACGACGAGAGCACGTTCGAATGCGCGGGTTGCGCCGGCGTCGTCGCCGCGGCGCGCCAGAATCCCACCAAGGCGCGTGAGCGCATCGACACTCAGCGTGGCAAGCCGCCGGCGCTCCAGGTCGAGCCATTGTTGAAACGCCGTTTCGCGCAGCGCCAGTCCGTCGAGCAATGCTCCGCGATAGAGCGCCGCTGCGCGCTGCAACTCGGCAGGCTCGTCACTCTCCGCCGCGCGAAGAAACTGGAGCACATCGACATCGAGCTGTGCGGTCGCAAGACCGATAACGTCCCGGTCGGCGACGATTGCGTCTTTCCCGAACGAGGCCCGCAGCGAGCTCATCGTCTGGCTCAGACTGTGCCGCGCGTGAGCCTCCGCGCGATCGCCCCAGAACAGATTCAATATCCGGTCACGCGGCACGCCGCCGCGCGAAGATAGTGCGAGCACGGCCAGCAAGGCTTCTGCTTTTCGGGTCGGCAACGAGATGCGGCGGCGGGTGGGATCGAGAGCCTCGAACGGCCCGAGCAAATTGACGGCGTAGTTCATTCCAGCACCGCGGCATTCCCATCTGCCCCGCCAGCATGATCGTCAAACTCCAACTTTGAAAGGGCCTTGCCTGATTTTTGAGAGTTTTTTGAAAGCGGCCACGCAGCATGCGCTCTGGCGTGGGGCGTAATTCACACGAGGAAAATGGACAATGGCAGACGCAGGAATTTCCACAGCGCCCGGTGGCTCATTCGCGAACAACACGCCCGAGACTTTCTCGATGGTCGTGCCGCTCCTCACGGGCAAGATCTCGGCGCTCAGCGTCAAGATCAATGGACTGACCCACCCTGACTTCCTGTTCCTGCACTTTTTGCTGATTGCGCCGGACGGCCAGTCCAACCTTCTGCTCCTCGATCGAAGCGGCGACGGCGTCAGCATCACCGATGAATCGTACCTCTTCACCGATTCTCCTGATCTTTTCTTCCCCGCCGGTTTTACCCCGCTCAAGCCCATCAGCGGCCCTGGCCTGGACGGCCAGGACTTCGGGCTCCCGAGCCTTGAGGTCAATAATACATTCCACGGCAGTACGCTCGCGTCAGCATTCGGCGGCATCAATCCCAACGGGGTCTGGCAGCTGGTTGTGCTCGACGACGACGGCAACGATCCCGGCGGCAGCTTTACCGACTGGACATTGACCATCGTGGACAACGTTGCGCCGGTGATCTCCCTGCCGGCGGATCACATCGGCGTCGATGCAGGTTCGTCGATCACGTTTTCCGTCGCGAACGGCAATCTGCCGACATCGACCGATCCCGACTACAACGCCAATGATTCTTTGTCTCTGACGCTCACGACCGAGCATGGCACGATCGAGAACAGCGCCTTTGGCTCTTTTTTCGGGCCAACCAAGCATTTCGGTTCCGGCACCACCGTAAACGACGTCGTGAGTCATTTCATGGACGGCGCCGTCTACAAGCCCGACGCGGGCTTCACCGGCATCGATCATCTCACGATCAAGGTGACTGACAAAGGCGTGTTCAACTCGGGCGCCGAACTTGGCGCTCTGACAACGACGACGACCCTCAATATCGAGGTCTTCGACCACAAGACCGGAACGAGCGGCGACGGCAGCTTCACGGCCTCGGGCTATCAGAAGATCGACGGCGGCGCCGGCAAGGACACGATCAAATTCGATTTCGCCCTGACCCAGGCGATCGTGACCTACAGCGACAACACGGTGACGGTCGAAGGTCCCGGCGGCACGAAGACCGTGCTCACCGGCTTTGAAAAATTCGTGTTCAACGACGGCACCGTCGACAATGCCGATGGCAGCCCGCTGGTCGACGACCTTTTCTATTACACCCGCAATCACGACGTCTGGGCCGCGCACGTCGACCCCGACAAGCACTACGCCGAATTCGGCTGGCACGAGGGGCGCAATCCGAACGCTTTCTTCGACACCAACGGCTACCTGTCGACCTACAGCGACGTGAAGGCCGCCGGCGTCAACCCGCTTCAGCACTATGACGAGTTCGGCTGGAAGGAGGGACGCGACCCGTCAACCGGCTTCGACACGAAGGACTATCTCGCCGCCTATACGGACGTGAGCGCCGCGCATGTCGACCCGCTCGCGCATTTCCTGCAGTTCGGCGAGCAGGAAGGGCGGCACGCGTTCAACGACGGCGCGTGGGGATAGCAGCGGCGGATGTGACGGCAATTTTCGCTGCAGCACGCGTGCTGCATCCACTCGACGCCAGCCAACTTCACATGAGGAACTAGATAATGGCCGACGCAGGTACGTTCTCCTTTACAGCAGGCACTCCCGACAACATTCCCGCCGGCCCCGGTACCTTGCCGATTCCGATAACGGTCTCGGGCCTGGCAGGACCGATGACGGCAATTACGGTTCGGCTCGATCACGTCACCGCGCCGGATTTTACCGACTTGCGATTCCTGCTGGTTGCTCCTGACGGTACCCATAACCTGGTGTTTCTGGCCGATGTTCCCAATGGCAGTGGTTACAGCCTGACCGACCAGACGATCTACGTCACGGATTACGCCGGCACAGAAGTCTCGCTCGCCTTTCCGGTTGTTGCGCCGCTCGACCGGGAGTTTACGGCGACCAGCGCCGAGTTCTTTCCTTTGGGTGTTCCGCCGGGCTTTACGCTCGTTCACGCCGCGCCGGAGGGAGCGGCCACGTTCGCCTCGGCGTTCAATGGGATCGATCCGAACGGCACCTGGCAGCTCATCGTGCTCGATGAATTTGCCGGAGGTGGGCCCAGCACCCTTCTCGGAGCGTCACTGCATGTCGTGACCAACGTCGCCTCGACGATCACGGTACCGACTGGGCTTTCGGTCGAGAGCGGCGGCTCGATCCAGTTTTTGGACTCGAGCGGCAATATCCCCACTGGAGGCGATCCGGATGCCGACTTCGGCGACTTCGGAAATTTCCGTGCCACGGTGGAGCATGGAACGCTGGGCAATACGGAGAACGGCATATTCGTCCACTTCGCACCAGCCAAGACTATCGGAGTCGGGATGGGCATCGTCGGGGGGGTGCACGCCTTCTTTGATCACGCAACCTACAGGCCCGATCCCGGCTTCACCGGCGTGGACCACATCACGATCGAAGTGACCGATCAGGGAGATTTCGGGCTGGGTGCCGAGATCGGCAGCCTGACGACGACCGCGACTTTCGCTATCGAGGTCTTCGACCACCAGGCCGGAACGGGCGGCGACGACAGCTTCACGGCCTCGGGCTATCAGAAGATAGACGGCGGGGCCGGCAAGGACACGATCAAATTCGATTTCGCGCTGACCCAGGCGATTGTGACCTACAGCGACAACACGGTGACGATCGAAGGCCCCGGCGGCACGAAGACCGTGCTCACCGGTTTTGAGAAATTCGTGTTCAACGACGGCACCGTCGACAATGCCGACGGCAGCCCGCTGGTGGACGACCTCTTCTACTACACCCGCAATCACGA
>DATEKY010000188.1:0-2326 GCA_035277225.1 Xanthobacteraceae bacterium | reverse complement strand
GAAGCGCGTCAGCTTGGCGCGCTCGATGCGTTCCGGCGAAGGGGACCAGATCGGCTCCATGGACTAGAGGGTTGCCTCAGAGATTCTGGTAGTTGGGGCCGGAGCCGCCCTCGGGAGTCGTCCAGGTGATGATCTCGTACGGATCCTTGATGTCGCACGCTTTGCAGTGGACGCAGTTCGCCGCGTTGATCTGCAGGCGCCGCCCGCCCTGGCCGTCGGAGACCATTTCGTAGACGCCGGCGGGGCAGAAGTTCTCGCACGGATTGCCGTATTCCCTGGTGCAGCGGGTCACGCAGATCGATGTGTCGTGCACCTTGAGATGCACCGGCTGCGATTCGTCGTGCACGTTGCCGGCGAAGAACACCGAAGCGAGACGATCGCGCGGCGGCAGCGAGCGGTCGACCCAGCCGCGATCGGGCGAGGCGTACTCGTCGAGCTTCTCGAGCGATGACCAGTCGGCCGTGTTGCGCATCGTCCAGGGCACGTGGCCGCGCAGGAGCGAATCGATGCCCGCATTGAACATCGCGAAGTACAAGCCGCGCTTGAAGGCCGGCTTGAAGTTGCGAATCGAGCGCAGCTCGGCGTGACCTTCCGATGCGCGCCAGCGCGCGTCGTAGCCGGCGATCTTGCCGGTCTCGGCCAGATGCTCGGCTGCGAGCACGCCCGAGCGGATCGCCTGGTGAATGCCCTTGATCTTGAAAACGTTGAGCGTGCCGCCGGCATCGCCGACCAGCATCGCGCCCGGCATCTCGAGTTTCGGCAGCGACTGGTAGCCGCCCGCCGCGATCGTGCGTGCGCCGGCCGCGAGAATCTCGCCGCCCTCGAGCAACGGCTTGATGCGCGGATGCGCCTTGAACTGCTGGAACGCTTCGAACGGCTTGAGCCGCGGGTCTTCGTAGTTCAGCCCGACGACGTAACCGACGTACACGCGATCCTGGTCGAGGTGATAGAGGAAGCTGCCGCCATAGGTGCGCGTGTCGAGCGGCCAGCCGAATGCGTGCTCGATGCGCCCGGGCTTCACGCGGCCCGGCGGCAATTGCCACAGCTCCTTGAAGCCGAGGCCGAATGTCGGCGGATCGACGCCCTCGCGCAGATTGAACTTCGCGATCAGCTGCTTGCTGATCGAGCCGCGTGAGCCTTCGGCAAGAATCGTCGTGCTGGCGTGGATCTCGACGCCGGGCGTGTAGTTCGGGCCCGGTGTGCCGTCTTTGTTGAGACCCATGTCGCCGATGCGCACGCCCTTCACGCCGCCCTGTTCGTCGAACAGCGCTTCGGCCGCGGAAAAGCCGGGGAAGATGTCGACGCCGAGTTTCTCCGCCTGCTGCGCGAGCCATGGCGTGAGCTGACCGAGCGAAACGATGAAGTTGCCGTGGTTGTGCATCGGCGAGAGCCTGATGGCCCAGCCCGGCAGCTTGAACGAGCCGGTCTTCGTCATCAGCCGCACGTCGTCTTCCGCTGCCGGCACTTTCATGCCGGTGTATTCGCTGCGCCAGTTCGGCAGCAGCTTTTCCAGCGCGGCGGGCTCGAGCACCGCGCCGGAGAGCGCATGCGCGCCGACCGACGAGGCCTTCTCCAGCACGCAGATGTTCTTGTCCGGCTGCAGCTGTTTCAGACGGATCGCGCACGCGAGGCCCGACGGCCCGGCGCCGACGATCACGACGTCGTACTCCATCACCTCTCTATCTGTCATTCGTGCGCTCTCACTTCGGCGCCATGCGGATCGCGCCATCGAGGCGGATGCATTCGCCGTTGAGCATCGTGTTCTCGCAGATGTGCGCGACCAGCGCTGCGTATTCTTCCGGCCGGCCGAGGCGCGACGGGAACGGCACCTGCTTGCCGAGCGAGTCCTGCACTTCCTGCGACAGCGACGCCACCATCGGCGTCTTGAACACGCCGGGCGCGATCGTCATCACGCGAATGCCGTTGCCGGCGAGATCGCGCGCCATCGGCAGCGTCATGCCGACGACGCCGCCCTTGGAAGCGGAGTAGGGGACCTGGCCGATCTGGCCGTCGAACGCCGCGACCGACGCCGTCATGATGATGACCCCGCGCTCGCCTTCTTCGTTCGGCGTGTTGCCGACCATCACGCCCGCGGCCGACTTTGCGACCAGCAGCGTGCCGACGAGGTTGACCTCGATGACCTTGCGAAAGATCTCGCCCGGCAGCGGACCTTCCTTGTTGACCATGCGGCGCGGCCAGCCGATGCCCGCGCAATTGACGGCGACGTTCAGTCCGCCCATGTCGCTCTGGGCCTGCGTCATGGCCGCGGTCACTGCCGCTTCGTTCGAGACGTCGACCTTCTGAAACGACGCGTTGGCGCCGAGCG
>DATEKY010000187.1:0-3101 GCA_035277225.1 Xanthobacteraceae bacterium | reverse complement strand
GACTCGAGCGAGCCGATGCCGCGCTCCTCCACCGAGTCGCGCCAGTACTCGTCGAGATGCGGCAGCAGCTGGCGGATATCGGTGAGCGACGGATGAACGTCGCAATCGATCGGCTTGATGTCGGGCATTGTCACTCGGCTTTCAAATTCGCGGCCCTGGCGATCTCGGCCCACTTTTCGGTCTCGCTCGCGAACCACGCGTCGAGCTCCTTCGGGGTATTGCCCCAGGCGTTGATGCCGAGCGCCCGCGTTCGCTCCGCAAAGGCAGGCGAGGTCACAACTGCCCGCAAGTCGGCCGACAGCTTTTCCAGTACCGCCGCCGGCGTTCCGGCCGGTGCGATCACCGCGTTGAACGCCACCACGGAGAAGCCCGGATAGGCCTTGCCGATCACCGGCACGCTCTCGGCGCCGGGCAGCGGATCGGGGCCGGCCCCGGCGATCAGCTTCAGCTCGCCCGAGTCGACGTAGCGCCGCGCCGAATGCCAGATGTCGAACATCAGCGGCACGCGGCCGGCGATCACATCGGTCAGCGCCGGCGCGCTGCCGTTGTAGTTGATGTGGCTCATGCGGATGCCAGCCTTCTGCTGCAGCAGTTCGCCGGCGAGATGCCCGACGCCGCGCGGCCCGGGCGAGGTATAGTTCGTCGGTTCGGCGGCCTTCTTCGCCAGCGCCACGGTCTCGGCCAAGGTGCTCGCCGGAAAATCCTTGTTCGCCACCAGCGCCACCGGCTGCGTCGCCACCATGCTGACGCCGACGATCTCCTTGAACGTGTCGTAGGGCAGCTTCATGCCGATCGCCGGATTGATCAGCAGCGAGTTGGTCGCCATGCCGAGCGTGTGGCCGTCGGGCGGCGCCTTCGCCACCGCCGTGGTCATCACGATGGTGCCGGCGCCGGGACGGTTCTCGACCAGCACCGTCTTGCCGCCCCAGCGCGCCGACAACAGCTCGCCGAGGATCCGCGTCACCACATCGGTCGGCCCGCCCGCCGCGAACGGGACCAGCAGCCGTACCGTGCCGGTCGGAAATTCCTGCGCCTGCACCGGATGAGCGAGCAACGCGAGCGCGCAGGCGAGAGAAGCGATCAGGCGCATTCCATCCTCATGTTTTCGTCATTCTCGGCGAAACGTACGGCATGCGGAAGTGCCTTCACCGCCGCGACGCGCACCACACGCCCAGCAGGATCAGCACGAACCCGACCACGTGATAGGAGCGCAGCGGCTCGCCGAGCAGCACGCCGGTCAACAGCGCGCTGTAGACCGGGATCAGGTGCAGGAACACCCCTGCCCGGTTGGCGCCGATCAGCTCGACGCCGCGCGCCCAGAACATGAAGGCCGCGATGGTGGAGAACACCGTCACGAACGGGATCGCCGCAAAGGTCAGCAACGTCGGCTGCAGCACGTAGCCGGTCGAATGCTCCCACGCCCAGACCGGCAGCATCGCGACGCCGGAGATCAGCGAGAACATCACCATGAAGCTGAGCGGATGGATCGCCGGGCGCCAGCGCAATGAGGCCGAATAGACGCCCCAGATCGCCATGTTGATCAGGATGATGACGTCGCCGATGTTGAAGCTGAGATGCGTCAGCACGCCGGGATCGAGCTGCGTGATGATCGCCAGCACGCCCACGAGCGATACCAGGATGCCGGCGAACTGACCGCCGGTCAGCCGGTCGCGGAACATCACGGCGCTCGCCGCGCCGATGGTGACCGGACCGAGCGAGTTCATCACCGAGACGTTGAGCGCGGTCGTGAGCTGCAATCCGACGAATTGCAGCGCCCCGAACAGCGCGCCGCCGGTGAGCGAGAGATAGGCGAGCACGCCGATATGCGCGCGGATCGTGGGCCAGTCGCGCTTGAGATGCGGCCACGCGAACGGAGCGAGGATCGCGGCGGCGAGCAGCCAGCGCAACGTCGTGATCGCCATCGGCGGCACATGCCCGGCGATCGCGCGGCCCATCAGGTGATTGCCGGACCAGCACAGGCTCGCGAGCGCGAGCACGAGGTAGGCGTTGCCGAACAGGCCGGCGCGTCTTGTCTCCGCGGTCATATGCTGTTCTGGCGGCGCGTCGCCCGCGCCACGTACTCCGCCTCCCCCCTTGTGGGGGAGGTCGGCGCGAAGCGCCGGGAGGGGGTCTTTCTAAATATAACGGTCCGAGTGTGTGCCCCCCTCCCCAACCCTCCCCCACAAGGGGGGAGGGAGCTCACCGAGTGTGCGGCACCCTTCCCACCGAACACGATCATGCCCTACCCGCGCGACGCGTTCGCGGGCGGTAAACCGTCGCGATTGTAAATGTCGTCGCGGAACTGGACCACGCCGTCGGCGGTCGACCAGGCGGTGACGTAAATCCAGTGCAGCGGCACCGGCGTTTTCAGCTTGGCGTCCTTGCGCTCGCCCGACTTGATCACCTCGTCGATCTCGAGCCGCGACCAGCCGCTGGTGTCGGACAGGATCCAGCTCACCAGGTCGCGCACGTTCTGGATGCGCATGCAGCCTGAGGAATGGAAGCGCACGTCCTCGCCGAACAGGTTCTTGTACGGCGTGTCGTGCATGTAGACGCCGTGCGGGCTGGGGAAATTGATGCGGATCGAACCTAACGAATTGAGGTCGCCCGGGTCCTGCTTGAACTTGTAGTTCACCGCCTCTTCGGAAAACCAGTTGATCTGCGCCGGCGTAAGCTCGTTGTTCTTCGGATCGAGGATGCGGATCTTGTTCTTGGTCAGGTAATCCGGTTCGGCCTGCATCTTCGGGATCAGGTCCTTGCGCACGATCGAGACCGGCACCGTCCAGTACGGATTGAAGTTGATCTCGACGATGCGCGAGTTGATGTCGGGCGACGGGCGGTCCGGCTTGCCGACCACCGCGATGTGGCGCGACATCACCGTGCCGTTCTCGATCGCCTCGAGCTGCGCGGCGGGAATGTTGCAGACGACGAAGCGCGGCGCCTGCCTGGTGTCGAAGGCGCGCAACCGCGCCAGATTGGTCTTGAGCTGGGCGAGCCGCTGGTCGGCCGGAACATTCAGCGCGTCGAAGGTGAGCTTGCCGGGGCGTCCGTCGGCCGAGAGCCCGTGACGCGCCTGGAAGCGCCGCACCGCGGTCTCGACG
>DATEKY010000186.1:0-6504 GCA_035277225.1 Xanthobacteraceae bacterium | reverse complement strand
CGAGCGCCCGCTGGTCGCCGCCGTGCAGGGCGTCGCGGTCGGCATCGGCACCACGATGATGCTGCATTGCGACTACGCAGTCGCCGCGGCCGATGCGCGGTTCTCGACGCCGTTCGTCGCGCTCGGGCTGGTGCCCGAGGCCGCATCGAGCCTGCTGGCGCCGCGGCTGATGGGTCATCGCCGCGCCTTCGAGCTGCTGGTGATGGGCAAGCCGCTGTCCGGCGAAGAGGCGAAGGCCTGCGGCCTGGTCAATCAGGTCGCGCCCGCCGATCAGGTCGAGGCCGAGGCGATGAAGGCCGCGCAGGCGATCGCCGCGCTCCCGCCGGAAGGCGTCGCGATCTCGCGCCGCTTGATGAAGGGCACGCCGGACGAGGTGGTGAAGCGGATCGACGAGGAGGCCGCGGAGTTCAAGAAGCGGCTCGGCTCGCCCGAGGCGCGCAAGGCCTTCGAGGCGTTTTTGACCAGGAAGAAGTAGTTATCCCTCCCCGCGAAGCGGGGAGGGTGGTCGCCGCGAATGCGGCGACCGGGTGGGGTTTCGCCGTGCTGCGCGACCCCACCCGGCCTCGCTCCGCTCGGCCACCCTCCCCCTGCGGGGGAGGGATGAAGATCAAATCGCCTTCAGCCCCGCCTCGATCTCCTTGCGCCGCCCTTCGAGGAACGGCGGCAGCACCAGCTTCTCGCCGAGCCGGTCCATCGGCTCGTCGACGCCGAAGCCGGGGCCGTCCGAGGCGATCTCGAACAGGATGCCGTTCGGCTCGCGGAAATAAAGACTGCGGAACCAGAAGCGGTCGACCTTGCCGCTGTTCGGCACGCGCAACTTGTTCAGCCGCTCGGCCCAGCCGTCGTACTCATTGTCCGGCGTGCGGAACGCGACGTGATGCACGCCACCGGCGCCCTGGCTCGCCGGGCGCAGATCGGGCTGCACCGCGACGTGCAGCTCCGCGCCCGCGCCGCCTTCGCCCATCTCGAACACATGCACGGTGTGCCTGGCGTTGTCGGGATGCGGATAGCTGCGCACCTCGCGCATGCCCATCAGCGTGGTCAGCACGGCCTCGGTCGGCTTCAGGTCCGGCACGCTCAGGCTGATCGGTCCGAGCCCGCGGATCTGATGCATCGCCGGCACCGGGCTTTTCTCCCACGGATAGGCCTCGCCGGCGCCGCCGTCGTCGATCAGGCTCAGGCGCTGGCCTTCCGGGTCCTCGAAGTCGAGCGTAAGGCGCCCGTCGCGCTCGGCGATCTCAGCCGTCTTCGCGCCGGCGGCGTTCAGATGCTCCTTCCACCACTGGAAGCTTTCCGGCCCTGCGATGCGCAAGGCGGTGCGCGCGATCGAATGGGTGCCGCGCTGCTCGCGTGGCGCCGGCCAGTCGAAGAAGGTCAGGTCCGTGCCGGGCCGCGCCAGCGCGTCCGCGTAGAACAGATGGTAGGCGCTGGTGTCGTCCTGGTTGACGGTCTTCTTCACCATCCGCATGCCCATGGTGCCGGTGTAGAAGCGCTTGTTGCCGGCGGCGTCGGCCGAGATCGCGGTGAGGTGATGGATGCCGGTGAGCTGCATGATCTGCCCCTGATTGATTTGTCCGGACTGATGTAGGCAGATCGGGGCCTGAAAGCGAGGATGGGCCTGCAAGGTCCGTTTGCACGAAAGCCGGGGAGGATCGCATGTCGCTCAAGGGCAAGACGCTGTTCATCACTGGGGCTTCGCGCGGCATCGGGCTGGCGATCGCGCTGAAAGCCGCGCGCGACGGGGCGAATATCGCGGTGGCGGCCAAGACCGAGACGCCGCACCCCAAGCTCCCGGGCACGATCTTCTCGGCCGCAGAGGAGATCGAGAAGGCCGGCGGCAAGGCGCTGCCGCTGGTGGTCGACGTGCGCGAGGAGGAACAGGTGAAAAAGGCGCTCGACGCCACCGCGGAAAAATTCGGCGGCATCGACATCGTGGTGAACAACGCCAGCGCCATCCAGCTCACCCCCGTGGTGCAGACCGACATGCGCCGCTTCGACCTGATGCACCAGATCAACGCGCGCGGCACCTTCATGGTGTCGAAGCACGCGATCCCACATTTGTTGAAGGCGCAGAACCCGCACGTCCTGATGCTCTCGCCGCCGCTCGACATGAAGGAGAAGTGGTTTGCCGCCTACACCGGCTACGCGATGGCCAAGTTCGGCATGAGCCTGGTCGTGCTCGGCCTCGCCGGCGAGTTGCGCGGCAAGGTCGGCGTCAACGCGCTCTGGCCGCGTACCACGATCGCGACCTCGGCGATCAAGAACATCGTCGGCGGCGACGCGCTGATGAGCATGTCGCGCACGCCGGATATTCTCGCGGACGCCGCCTACGCGATTTTCAACAAGCCAAAAACCTTCACCGGCAATTTCCTCATCGACGACACGTTCCTGGCCGGCGAGGGCGTGACCGATTTCGACCGCTATCGCGCCGACCCGACCCAGCGGCTGCAGATCGACTTTTTCGTGCCCGACGACATGCCGCCGCCCAAGGGCGTGAGCCTGGAAAAGATGCCCTCGTGAGCTAGGTCTTGCGGGGCCGATGGCCTATATAGCGGCGCATGACCACACTGCTGCTCAGCCATCCCGCCTGCCTGAATCATCTGACCCCGCAGGGCCATCCCGAACGGCCGGACCGGCTGCGCGCGATCGAGCGCGCGCTGGAGCAGGAGAAGTTTCAGGGGCTCGTTCGCGAGCAGGCGCCGATGGCGACACTGGAGACGATCGCGCTCGCGCATCCGATGGACTACGTCGAGAATGTGCGCGATGCCGCGCCGCGCGAGGGCATGGTGCGGATCGATGCCGACACCACGATGTCGCCGGGCTCGTTCGAAGCCGTGATGCGCGCGGCCGGCGGCGCCGCGCTCGCGGTCGACGAGGTGATGACCGGCAAGGCCGCGAACGCATTCGTGGCGACGCGCCCGCCCGGCCATCATGCCGAGACCGCGACCGCCATGGGCTTCTGCCTGTTCAACAACGCGGCAATCGCGGCGCGCCACGCGCAGAAGACGCACGACGCCGAGCGCGTCGCGATCGTGGATTTCGACGTGCACCACGGCAATGGCAGCCAGGACATTTTCTGGAACGACGCGAGCGTGATGTATTGCTCGACGCACCAGATGCCGCTCTATCCCGGCACCGGCGCGGTCAGCGAGCGCGGTGCGCAGAACACCATCGTCAACGCGCCGCTGCGCCCGGGCGACGGCGGCGAGGAGTTCCGCGAGGCGATGGAGACCGTGATCCTGCCGCGGCTCGACGGCTTCGCGCCCGACCTGATCATCATCTCGGCCGGCTTCGACGCGCACATGCGCGACCCGCTCGCCAACCTGAATTTTCTCGAGCCGGATTACGCCTGGGTGACGCAGAAGCTGATGGAGCTCGCCGACCACCGCTGCGGCGGCCGCGTCGTCTCGCTGCTCGAAGGCGGCTACGATCTCGAGGGCCTGTCGAAGTCGGTCGCCGCGCATGTCACCGCGCTGATGCGGGGGTGACTCGGCACCCGAGTCGCGATAGTCAGGACCCATGGCCGACACCCCGAACACCGACGTCGCAAAGCTGACCTTCGAGAAGGCGCTCGCGGAGCTCGAGCAGATCGTACAGAAGCTCGAGCGCGGCGACGTGCCGCTCGAGGAGAGTGTCACGATCTATGAGCGCGGCGAGGCGCTGAAGCGCCGCTGCGAGGAACTGCTGCGCCAGGCCGAGGCGCGCGTGGAGAAGATCACGCTGGACGCCGGCAAGCCGGCCGGCACCACGCCGCTGGACGTGAACTAGCCGACGTCTGGTCCTCGGACGGATCGGAAAAGAGCTCTTGCGCGATGCGCTTCGTTCTGGGTTTTCTTCTTGGGCTCGTCGCGGGATACTGCGCCGTTCTTTTCGGCTGGGTCGCCTACACCAATCTCGTCGGCTCTCACCACTTCGAGGGGGCGGCCGCCATGCAGGTCGCCTTCTTCTTCGCTCCGGTCGGCGGGCTGCTCACGGGGTTGGTGCTGGGCATTTGGTGGCAGAGACGCAAGCCGTAGGGTGGGCAAAGCACGTCGCCGCATCAGCGGCGATGCGCGTGCCCACGCGAACGGGTCACCGTGTTGCCGTGGGCACGGCGCTGCGCGCCTTTGCCCACCCTACAGTTTCCGGCACACCAGCAGCGTCTTGAACGTCCCGACGCGCTCGAGCTTGCCTTCCTGTTCCAGCACCCTGGCGAGCGCGTCGGCTTTATCGAACGCGAACGAGCCGGTGTAGAACACGAAATATCCGCCCGGCCGCATCCGGCCATGCAGGATGCGCGCGACACCGAGATCGTCGACCCCGCCGTATTCCGGGCTGGTCGTATTGGCGCCGATGTATTCGCCGGCGTGAAACATCGTGGCGATGTCGAGCGCCGGCAGCAGGCGCGCGTTGGTCAGGTAGATGTCGCCGAAATACGCCAGGTAGTTTTTCGACAGCTGCGGCCGCTCGTTCGCGAGCTTGATGTAGGCCTCGTACTCGACGATCGAGGCGGTGATGCCGAACACCACATTGTCCGAGCCGTTCGCCGCCTGCGTCAGGCCGACGATGTGATGCGTGCCGGTGCCGAAATGATAGATCGTCTTGCCGGCGATCTTGTTCGCATCGATCCACTGATTGAAATGGATGTCGCAGGGACACTGGGCCTCGTCGAGGTCCCATTTGGCATCCCACAGATTCATCTTCAGCATTGCTGTCCCCGGCGAGGCCGCGCGCATGATCCCGAAAAGCTTGTCCTCGACCCCGATCGGGGATGGAAACCGGTTTTCGGATCAGATCATGCGCAAAGCTAAAGCATGACGTTTGGATGACGGTGCCCGAGTAGGCAAGGAAAAAAGGTTCCATCCGCTGCGGCAAAGCTGCTCTTTGCAACGCACTCCGATTTACGCAGGAGCCATCGCACGCGCTGCACCGCGCGCCGAAGCCGCCACGCCGTCGAGCACGATCGCGCGGGCATGCAGCGGGGCGAGCAGGGCGGGGCGCCCGATCGAGATGACGATCGTCTCTGGGAGGCGCTCGGACAGCATGCGGTAGAGCGCATCGGCCTCGGCCTCCTCCAGCGTCGTCACCGCCTCGTCAAGCAGTAGAACGGCCGGCTTGGCAATGAGGGCGCGCGCGAAGGCGACGCGCTGCTGCTCGCCGCCCGACAGCACCGTCGCCCATTCGGCCTCCTCGTCGAGCCGCGATACGAGATGGATCAGTCCGGCCGCCGCCATCGCGTCGCGCAGCGCAACGTCGTCCACCTTTTCGGCGAGCGTCGGGTAGGTCAGCGCCTGACGCAGCGTCCCGAGCGGAAAATACGGCCGTTGCGGCAGCGCCAGCATCCGGCCCTCCTCGGGCAGCTTGATCGCGCCGTCGCCGAGCGGCCACAGGCCCGCGAGCGCGCGGAACAGGCTCGACTTGCCGGACCCGGATTGCCCGCTCACCAGCAGGCCTTCGCCGGGCGCAAGCCTGATCGCCGGGACGGTCGCGATCGGCTCGCCCGAGCCGAGCCGCACCACGAGATTGTCGATCGCCAGGTCCGGTCCGGGCGTCGGCACGAAAGCGATCCGCGCGTGCGGGTCGCGATGCGTGTCGACCACCCGCATGGCGGCCTCGAACTGCGCAAGGCGGTCCATGATCGCCTTCCACTCGGCGATCTTCGGATAGGCGCCGATGCAAAACGCGAACGCGCCCTCGACGCGCTGGAACGCGAGGTGCGCCTGCACCAGCGCGCCCAGCGTGATCGCGCCGGTGAGATAGGCGGGGCTCACCACCAGGATCGGAAACACGGTCGACACATGGCCGTAGCCGGCGGTGAAGGCGATCAGGCGGGTCTGGCGCTGCACCAGCGCGGTCCAGTTGCGCACCAGCCGCCAGAAGCGCGTGCGCAGCTCCTCGCGCTCGACCGCTTCGCCGGCCATCAGTGCAACCGGCTCGGCATTGTCGGTCACGCGCGCGATGGCAAAGCGGAAGTCGGACTCGTAGCGCTGCTGCGAGAATTGCAGCGGGATCAGCCGCCAGCCGATCAGGTGCGCCACCAATGTGCCGATGCCCGCATAGGCGAGCGCGGTCCAGATCAGGTAGCCGGGGAACGCCAGGTCGGTGCCGAAGATCGGCAGCGGCGTGCTGGCCGAGAGCCCCCACAGGATGATGGCGAACGAGAACAGCGCCACGATGCTGTTGAGCAGGCCGGTGCCGAGCTCATGCGTGCGCTGCAGGAACAGCAGCACGTCATTGGCGATGCGCAAGTGGATGTTGTCGACCGTGTTGTCGACGAAGCGCAGCCGGTAGTGGCGGCCGTCCGCCATCCAGATCGAGACGTAGCGTTCGGTGAGCCAGCGCCGCCAGCGGATCTGCAGGGTCTGGCCGAAGTAATACTGGCAGGCGGTCGACACGATCGCGCCGAGCGTGATCAGGCCGAAGAAGAACAGCTCGCGCTTGAAGCCGGCCCAGTCGCGCGCCTCCAGCGCATTGAAGAAGCGTGCATTCCACTGGATCACCGAGACGGCGACGTAGACGAGGCCG
>DATEKY010000185.1:0-2505 GCA_035277225.1 Xanthobacteraceae bacterium | reverse complement strand
GCCTCGACCCACGGCCGCCGGTCGGCGACCAACGAGAACAGCGGCGTCTGCGCCTTCACCTGCTCGCCCAACTGAAGCCGCACGTTGAGCACGACGCCGGCGCGCGGCGCCTTGATCTCCGTGTAGGAGAGATCGAGCGCGGCGCGGTCGCGCAGCGCCTGCTTCTCGCGTACGGCCGCATAGCGATCGGTCGGCTGCTCGGGATTGCCGCCGAGCGCCGCTTCGACGCGTGCGATGCGCTGCTGCAGCATCGAGAGGCGGTCGCGCGCCTGCTGCTCCTCGCTGTCGGCCTGCTCGACCCGCGCCGCCGAGCTGACGCCGCGGCCGGAGAGCTCGCGCTGGCGCTTCGCCTGCACCTCGAGATAGGCGAGGCGGTTCTCGGTTTCCTTCGCGTCGGCGCGGGTCTCGCGCAGGCTGACCTTGAGCTGCTCGACGCTGGCGCGGGCGGAATCGATCTCGGCGTCAGCCTTGGCGAGCGCGAGCCGATAGGGCTCGGGATCGAGCCGCAGCAGCACGTCGCCCGCCGCGACCGTCGCATGATCGCGCACGCGCACCTCGACGATGCGGCCGGCGACTTCGCTTGCGATCTGCGCGATATCGGCCTTGACGAACGCGTTCTCGGTCGACGCATAGCGGCCGCCCTGCAGCCAGAACATCAGCGCGCCCGCCAGCACCAGCGCCGGCACGCCGAACAGCGCCAGTGTGCGGAAGCTTCTCACGGCGCGAGGCTCCCGTTGTGGCGGTGCGCACGACGCGGCGCGAGCTGCGCATGGGCGACGCCGTTCGTGGCGCTGCCATCGACCACCGCGACGAGGTTCTTCTTCACGCGGGAGAGCAGCGCGCGCAGTTGCGCGCCTTCGCGCGCGGACAGGTCGGCGAGCGCATCGTCCACCGTCGCCTCGGCGACGCGCCAGATGCGCCGGTGCACGCGCTCGGCCTCGGGCGTGAGATAGACGCGCTTGACGCGCCGGTCGCCGTTCTGCGCGCGGCGCTCGACCCAGCCGTTCGCCTCGAGCCGGTCGATCATGCGGCCCGCGCTGGCGCGCTCCACTTCCATCAGATCGGCGAGTTCGGACTGCGAGACGCCGGGGTGGCGGTGCAGGCGCGTCAGCACCAGCCATTGCGCGCGCGTGATGCCGAGCGTGCGCACGCGGCGATCGAACGCCGTGCGCAGCAGGCGGGCGACGTCGGCGATGACGGCGCCTATGAAGTCTTCGGTATTCGGCACCCGGTAATTGTAGCGCGGCCGGAATTAGTAAGCTAGGTTACAATCGCATTGCTCGGGCACGCCCGGAACATGACCGCCGCCGCCACCGACCCCGCCAGCGTTCACCAACTCACCGCCATGCAGCGGTTTTTGACGCTGACGACCGTGGTGCTGGCGTCCTCGCTCTACGGCACGGCGCTGCTCACCACCTCGACCATTTTGCCGCAGATGCAAGGCGCGATGTCGGCGACCCAGGACGAGATCGCCTGGGCGATGACCTTCAACATCCTGGCGACTGCGATCGTGACGCCGATGACCGGCTGGCTGGTCGCCCGCTTCGGCGAGAAGCGCGTAATGGTATGGTCGATCGGCGTCTTCACGCTCTCGACCCTGCTGTGCGGCATGGCGCAATCGCTCGAGACGCTGGTGTTCTGGCGCATCATCCAGGGCGGCACCGGGGCGCCGGTGGTGCCGTTGTCGCAGACGATCCTGCTCAACACGTTCCCGCGCCGCCAGCACCAGATGGTGCTCGGGCTGTTCGGCATGGCGGTCGCGGTCGCGCCGGTGTTCGGGCCCATTCTCGGCGGCTACCTTGCGGACGCCTACAGCTGGCGCTGGGCCTTCTACATGCTGGTGCCGGTCGGCGTCGCGGCGCTGGTCGGCATGCAGCTCGCGCTGCGCCCGGATGGACCGGCCGTGAACGCGCGGTTCGACTGGACCGGGTTTGTCGCGCTGTCGCTCGCGCTTGCGGCGTTGCAGCTGGTGCTCGCGCGCGGCGTGCGGCTCGACTGGTTCGACTCCACCGAGATCATCATCGAGTGCCTGATCGCGGCGGTCGCGTTCTACGTTTTCATCTTCCACAGCCTCACCGCCACGTCGCCATTTCTGAATCTGAGCTTGCTGAAGGACCGTAACTACGCGATCGGCCTCGTGCTGGTGACGATCTACGGCATGCTGAACTTCACCCCGATGGTGCTGCTGCCCCCGCTGCTGCAGCAGTATGTCGGGTTCAGCGACGCGCTGGTCGGGCAGGTGATCGGGGCGCGCGGCGTCGGCATGACCATCGGCTTCCTGATGGCCGGCCTGATGACCCGGATCGACCCGCGCATCAACATGGCGTTCGGCTTCGCGCTGCAGACGGTCGCCGGATTGTGGATGCTGACCTTCGACCTGAACGTCTCGATGGAGACCCTGCTGGCGAACAGCGCCGTGCAGGGCTTCGCGGTCGGCACGGTGTGGGTGCCGATGACGATGGTGGCGTTCGATACCTTGGCGGCGAAGGACCGTGCCGAGGCGTC
>DATEKY010000184.1:0-3194 GCA_035277225.1 Xanthobacteraceae bacterium | reverse complement strand
GTACGGCGGAACACCTCGCACGCGCGGGCGCGCTCGCCTATGCGATCGACCAGCGCGGCCACGGCGACTCGGAATGGGTCGCGGACGGACATTACGGTTTTGCGGATTTCGCCGACGATGCCGCCGCGGTCGCGCGCACGCTGGCGGCGCGCACCGGCCAGCGCCCGATCACCATCGGCGCCTCGCTCGGCGGCATGTCGTCGCTGCTCGCCGAAGGCAAGTCGGAGCGGGAGGGCGAGGGCCCGCTGTTCGCCGCGATCGTGTTGGTCGACATCACGCCGCGCGTCGATCACTCGGGCGTGCAGAAGATCCACGGCTTCATGCGCGAGCGCTCGGCCGAAGGTTTCGCCACCGTCGCCGAAGCCGCCGACGCGGTTGCTGCCTACCTTCCGCATCGCAAGCGCCCGCGCTCGAACGACGGCCTGCGCAAGAACCTGCGGCTGCATCCGGACGGACGCTGGCGCTGGCACTGGGACCCGAAAATGCTGCGAGGCGATCGCTCGTTCGCGCAGAACCAGACCGTGCTCGAAGATGCGATCGTGGAGGCCGCGAAGGCGATCACGGTTCCGGCGCTGCTGGTGCGCGGCGGCTCGTCCGAGCTGGTGCAGGAAGCGCATGTGCGGGAGTTCCTCGAGCTGGTGCCGCACGCCGAGTACATCGACGTCGCCGAGGCGCGCCACATGGTGGCCGGCGACTCGAACGACCTGTTCTCCGACGCGGTACTCGATTTCGTGCAGAAACTGCCGCCGAACGGTTGAACATCACGTTTTGTTGTGACTCCGATCGTTTACTCTCATGGCGGCGGCCTCCTTGAGGGCCTTAGGGCCAGGTCCCATTTGTGTTAGATAGCGCGACCCGTTAGTGGGAGGCATCCATGGCCCAGCAGCACCTCAAGTCGGTCCGTCAGCTCGACAAGGTCGATCCGGTCTGGTCGCGCATCCGTGACGAGGCCGAGGAGGTCGCGCGGCGTGAGCCGGAGCTCGCGAGCTTCATCTATTCGTCGATCCTGCACCACGACCGCTTCGAGACCGCCGTCATCCACCGCATCGCCGAGCGGCTCGATCACGCCGACGTGTCGGGCGAGCTGATCCGCCAGGCCTATGCCGACGCGCTGGAGGACGATCCCTCGATCGGCGATGCGTTTCGCGCCGACATCGTCGCGACGATCGACCGCGATCCGGCGGCGCACCGCTACATCGATCCGCTGCTCTATTTCAAAGGCTTCCACGCCATCCAGACCCATCGCCTCGCGCACTGGCTCTGGAACAAGGGGCGCAAGGATTTCGCGCTCTATCTGCAGAGCCGCTCGTCGGCGGTGTTCGCGACCGACATCAATCCGAATGCGCGCATCGGGCGCGGCATCTTCCTCGATCATGCGACCGGGCTCGTGGTCGGCGAGACTGCGACGATCGATGACGACGTGTCGATCCTGCACGGCGTCACGCTCGGCGGCACCGGCAAGGAGAACGAGGACCGCCATCCGAAGATCCGCCGCGGCGTGATGATCGGCGCCGGCGCGAAGATTCTCGGCAACATCGAGGTCGGCCACTGCGCGCGCATCGCGGCCGGATCGGTGGTGCTGAAGGCGGTGCCGCACAATACCACCGTCGCCGGCGTTCCGGCGCGCGTGGTCGGCACCGCGGGCTGCGCCGAACCGTCGCGCGCCATGGACCAGATGCTGTACGATCTGGGGCCGTAGTCGCTACATCTTCATTTTGGAATGCCTGCCGGGGTGTGCTAGGCACCGCGAGAAGCCTCATGCTGAGGAGCCCGCCGAAGCCTTGCGGAGACGGGCGTCTCGAAGCATGGAACAAGCGGCCATCCTTCGAGACGCGTGCTGCGCACGCTCCTCAGGATGAGGACCGAGTTTGAAAGGACCGCCCGTGGACGTCGCCGAGATCAGCAAGCTCGACAGCTACCTGAAACGCCTGTTCGGCTCGCCGCGCATCCGCGTGGTGCCGCGCCCGCAGCGCGACGACTATGCCGAGGTGTTCCTCGGCGACGAGCTGTTCGGCCGCATCACGGTCGACGACGAGGACGACGAGCGCTCCTACAATTTCGAGAAGGCGATCACGCTCTCCGGCTCCGGCCGCTCGCCCAAGCTCGACAACGAGAACGTCGCCAAGCTCAACGTCTACCTGAAGCAGCAGCTCGGCGAGAAGTTCTCCGTGCGCAAGCGCCCGACCAAGACCGACTCGGCTGACCTGCATGTCGGCGACGAGTTCGTCGGCGTGCTGTTCACCGACGAGACCGGCTTCGCGCTCGAGATGGCGATCCTGGAGCAGGACCTCGAGCCGTAAAGGTCACGCTCCGGGCTTCATCCTCGCGAGCAGCCTGTCGATCCCCTCGTTCACGGCGCGCCAGCCGGTCAGCCATTCGCTCGGGAAGCGCACCACGATGTCGGCGGTGTCGATGCGCCGGTCGAGCGAGCACATGCCGGGAACGCCGGCCTTGCCGGGGCGGGTGCAGCGCGCGACGAAGCCCGGCTGGGCGGCCGGATCGAAGAACAGGTCCTCGTTCTGGTAGGGCGAGCCGTCCTTGAACGAGATCACCTTCAGCCCGTCCGGGCCGTCGACCTGGGTCTCTTCGAGATAGCGCGGATAGATCGAGCGCACCCGGTCGCTCGGCGTGAGCGCGGCGGTCTGCGGCTCGATAGTGATGAACAGCCGGTCGATCGGCGGCGCGGTTTCGCTCGGGAGCGGGCGCGCCTTCGGGTCGGGCGGCTCGAGCGAGGGCCAGAGGAACGCGAGATCGAGCCGCTCCAGCGCGCCGGGGCGGCGCTGCATCGCCACGCGAATGGCACCCGGCGGCACGTTGAACAGCACGTTGCCGACCGTGATCGGCAATGTCGGCGCATCGGGCGCGACCGGCGCGCTGCGCGGCCACAGCACCAGCGCGACGAAGGCCGCCGCGAGCACGATCAGGACGATCAGCGCGGTGAGCGCGAACAAGAGCCCGGCCGAGGTGCTGCGCTTCTTGCGCGCTGGCTTGGCGTGTCGTGCGGCCCAATCGGTCATCGGACTTCTTCCTGCGCATGATCCTTTCCGAAAACTGGTGCCCACTTTTCGGGGATCATGCGTGCGAATCGCCGCGACTATGCCACGCGGCCACGCGAGACTGGCGCTGAATAAGATGCGCGGCGTTTACCATTTATTAAGGATGTGCTGGCGCACGCCGCGGCAGTCTGGGAGGGT
>DATEKY010000183.1:0-2510 GCA_035277225.1 Xanthobacteraceae bacterium | reverse complement strand
CTCGCATCTGCTCTATCGCGAAGGCGTCGACTGCGTCGTCATCGAGGCGCGCAGCCGCGCCTATGTGGAGGATCGCGTACGCGCCGGCGTGCTGGAGCAAGGCACCGTCGACCTGATGCACGAGCTCGGGCTCGACCAGCGGCTGCGGCGCGAATGCATGATCGACGAGGCGATCGACATCCGCTTCGGAAACGGCAAGCTGATCCACGTCGATTTCCCCGAGCTGGTGGCCGGCAAGGTGGTGACGATCTACGGCCAGCAGGAGGTCGTGAAGGACCTGATTGCCGCGCGCATCGCCGACGGCGCGCCGATCCATTTCGAGGCCGAGGTGACGGCGCTCGAAGGACTGGACGGCGACCGGCCGACGGTGCGCTACCGCAAGGACGGCGCCGAGCACTCGCTGACCTGCGATATCGTGGCGGGCTGCGACGGCTTTCATGGCGTGTGCCGCCCCGCGATCCCCGAGGGCGTGCTGACGACCTACGATCATGTGTTTCCGTTCGGCTGGCTCGGCATCCTGTCGGAATCGCCGCCGATCAAGGAGATGACCTACGCCAACCACGAGCGCGGCTTCGCGCTGTGCAGCCGCCGCTCGCCGAAGATCTCGCGCCACTACGTGCAGGTCGCACCCGACGAGGACGCAGCCAACTGGTCCGACGACCGCTTCTGGAACGAGCTGCATACCCGGATGAACGACGGCGACAAGAGCGAGATCGTGGAGGGACGCATCTTCCAGAAGGGCGTGACGCCGGTGCGCGCCTTCGTGGCCGCGCCGATGCGTTACGGGCGGCTGTTCCTCGCCGGCGATGCCGCCCACATCGTGCCGCCGACCGGCGCCAAGGGGCTCAATCTCGCGGTCGCCGACGTGCGCGTGCTGGCGCGTGCGATGACCGAGTTCTTTCGCGCCAATTCGACGGAGCGGCTCGACCGCTATTCCGACCACTGCCTGCGCCGCGTGTGGAAGGTGGTGCGCTATTCATGGTTCATGACCTCGCTGCTGCATCGCTTCCCCGAGCATTCGTCGTTCGAGCGCAACATCCAGCTCGGCGAGCTCGACTATCTGCTGAGCTCCCGCGCCGGGCGGCAGACGATTGCGGAGAATTATGTCGGGTTGCCGCTCGAGGACGCGTGAGGCACGGCTGGCAACGCGCCTTTCCCGCGCCTATCTTGAGCCGAGCACCACCCAAGGATCTCGCCATGTCTCTTGATGACAAGACCCGCACCGAGCTCGAGGCCGCCGTGTTCCGCCGCCTGGTCGCGCACCTGCGCGGCCGCACCGACGTGCAGAACATCGACCTGATGAATCTCGCGGGCTTCTGCCGCAATTGCCTCGGCAACTGGATGAAGGACGCCGCCGACGCGCAGGGCGTCAAGCTGTCCAAGGACGAAAGCCGCGAGGCGGTGTACGGCATGCCGTACGAGGAATGGAAGGCGAAGCACCAGAAGGAGGCTTCGCCCGCGCAACAAGCCGGGTTCGACAAGACCCACAAGCACTAGCGCGACTGTCAAGCGAAGAACGCTGCGGAGCGCTCAGGAACTGACGCGCGCCGTGAAGTCGATGTGCATACTGTGGATGACGGTGCACGCGCCTTGACCTGAGAGCGCTGCGCTCCGAAAGCTCCTCGCAGATTTTCATCAAATCGCGTCAGGAGTGCCCGATGGCCACCGCAGCCGCCGTCAAGGACGAAGCCACCGCGCATCGGTTCGCCAAGGACCACCTGAAGGCGTTCATCGAGCGCGTCGAGCGGCTGGAGGAGGAGAAGAAGGCGCTCTCCGACGACATCCGCGATGTCTATGCGGAGGCCAAGGCCAACGGCTTCGACGTGAAGGCGCTGCGCCAGGTGGTGCGGTTGCGCAAGCAGGACGCGGACGAGCGAAAGGAGCAGGAAGCGATCCTGGAGACGTATCTGCACGCGCTGGGGATGCTGTAGGGGCGCGGAACTCCGTCTATCCCTCGTCCGAAGGGGGAGGGTGGCCGGCCGCCAGGCCGGACGGGTGGGGGCTTTCTGATCGCTGCGAACGACGTCGCAATTCAACACCCCACCCGGTCGCGTTCGGCGACCACCCTCCCCGAAGACGGGGAGGGATGACCGAGGGTGTTGCGTGAATTACCGCAAGCTCGCCTGGCGCTGCGGCGGGCCGTAGCTCACCGTCGGCAGGAACGTCACTGCGGCGCCGCCGAAGCTCTGCGTCTGCATGCCCTGATACGGGTCGTTGCTGAACGTCATCGGCACGCTGGCGACCGGCTTGATCATCATCATGCGCACCTGGCGCACGTCGAGTTTGCCGTAGACCGTGATGTTCATGGCGTAATGCACGCTGGTCGCGAGCGTGATGCCGCGCAGCCAGGGATCGTTGTAGCGCTGTCCGGCCTTCGGCGGGATGCGGGCGACCTCCGTGGTCGCCCCCGGAGCGGCGCGCGTTGCGCCCATCGGCGGCGTCAGCGCGCTCGGGCGCTGGCTGTCGGGCGCGGAGGCGGAAGCCGCATAAGCGAGCGCCATGCTGGGCGG
>DATEKY010000182.1:0-6537 GCA_035277225.1 Xanthobacteraceae bacterium | reverse complement strand
GAAAGCGATTTCTCGTGGACCAATCTGCGCGGCGGAGCGAACAATCTGGCGCCTCTTTTCAACAACACCGCAACCTCGAACACCCGCGAACACTGGTTCAGCACGACCCGCGTCCGGGTCGGGTTGCTGGCCGATCCCAGGTTGCTTTTCTATGTGACGGGCGGACTTGCGACGGCACGAGTCGAGGCGTTCGTAGATGCCACGGCGGTGGGCCTCGGCGTGCTGTCGGAGTCGAGGACGCGCTGGGGCTGGACTGCCGGCGCCGGCCTCGAATACGCGCTGGGCGGCGGCTGGTCGGCCAAAGCGGATTATCTCTATGCGCGCTTCAACGAGCGCGAATATTTCAACCCGCCGACGGTGGGCTTTTCCATCCGCAACAACGTGCCGCTCGAGCAACACGTCGTGCGGGTCGGCATCAACTACAAATTCACCAATTGCTTCTTCTTCCTGTTCGGCTGCAACGACGCGGTCGTCGCACGATACTGACGCCGAGCGTCCAGTCCTTCGAACGGCCCGGCTAGACACCAGCCGGGCCGTTTCTTTGCCCGAAACGTAAGCCCATCTTAAGGCCACGCCGCTAGGTTGCGCCCGATTTCAAAGCGGGCGTTTCATGACCTTGCACGATCAAACGGTTCCGTCGGTCGTCACGTCCGGTCGCTTCACCCTTTCACTCTTTGCCGCCACGCTGTTTTCATCGGCGCTGCTGCTGTTTGCCGTTCAGCCGATGTTTACCAAGATGGTGCTGCCGATCCTCGGCGGCGCGCCGTCGGTGTGGTCGGTCGCGATGGTGTTCTTCCAGGGCGCGCTGCTCGCCGGCTACGCCTACGCGCATCTGCTGGCGCGCACGCTGCCGGTCGGCCGCGCGGCGCTGGTCCATCTCGGCGTGCTCGCCGTCGCGGCGCTGACCTTGCCGATCGGCATCGCGGCCGGCTTCGGCATGCCGCCCTCGCACGGCGTCGGGCTGTGGCTGGTCGGACTGTTCGCAGCCTCGATCGGGCTGCCGTTCGTCGCGCTCGCCGCAAGCGCGCCGCTGCTGCAAAGCTGGTTTGCGGCGAGCGGCCACCGCCAGGCGCACAATCCCTACATCCTCTACGCGGCCTCGAATCTCGGCTCATTCGCGGCGCTGCTCGCCTATCCGCTCGCGATCGAATCGCTGCTGACCTTGCGGGCGCAGGCCTGGGTCTGGTCCGTGGGCTTCGCGCTGCTCGCATTGCTGGTCGCCGTCGTGGGGATCGCCGCGGCGCGCGGCGCAGGGACCACAATCGCGGAGAAAGTTGGGCCGGTTGCCAAGCCGCTGTGGCGCGAACGCCTCGCCTGGATCGCGCTCGCCGCCATTCCGGCCGGCCTCGTGATCGCGGTGACGGCCTACATATCGACCGATGTCGCCGCCGCGCCGCTTCTCTGGGTGCTTCCGCTCGCGCTCTATCTGCTCACGTTCGTTGCGGTGTTCCGCGACCGGCCGTGGTTTTCGCATGCGTTCGTTCTCAAGGTCGTGCCGTTTCTGGTCGCGCCGCTCGCGATCTCGCTGATCGGCGGCGACCGCGCCTACTGGCTCGCCTGCATCGTGCTCAATCTGCTGGCGCTGTTCGTGCTGGCGCTTGCCTGTCACGGCGAGCTTTACGCGCGGCGGCCTGCGCCCGCATTGCTCACCGAATTCTATTTGTGGACCTCGCTTGGCGGAGTGATCGGCGGCATGTTCGCAGGCCTGCTCGCGCCGCATATCTTCAACCGCACGTACGAGTATCCGATCCTGATCGTCGCCGCGCTGCTGGCGCTGCCCGGTGCGTTCAGCGGAACCGCGCGGAGCTTCCTCTGGCGTGTCTCGCCGGCGCTCGGCGTTGCCGCGCTCGCGATCCTGTTGCCGCTCGTTACGGACGTTCACCTGACCGAGAAGGCCGCACTCCCGTTCCAGATCGCGCTGGTAGTGCTGGTCGGCCTCATGCTGCTCTGGCGCCGCGACTGCGCGCTGTTCGCGGCGCTCGCGGCCGTGGCGTTCATCATGACCGCGGTGTGGCAGCCCGGCCTAAACGTCATCGAGACGACGCGCAGTTTCTTCGGCGTGCATCGCGTGGTCGAGAATTCAACCGGCACGCATCGGGTCCTGCACCACGGCACCACGATCCACGGTGCGGAGCATGTCCGCGAGGCAGACGGTACGCCGGTCACCAGCCGGCCGGAGCCGCTGGCCTACTACTATTTTGGCGGCCCGATCTCCGAAGCGGTTGCCGGCGCTCGCACGGCGCAAGGCGGATTGAACAATGTTGCCGTCGTTGGGCTTGGGGCAGGGGCGCTTGCCTGCCATCGCCGCGACAACGAAGCCTGGACGTTTTTCGAGATCGATCCCGAGGTCGTGCGTCTGGCGCGCGATCCGGCGCGATTCCGCTTCCTGTCCGAATGCGCGCCGGCCGCCAGCGTCGTGCTGGGCGATGCACGCCTTACGCTTGCGGCGTCAACGCAGCGGTTCGATCTGATCGTGCTCGATGCGTTCTCGTCCGACGCGATTCCGGTTCATCTGCTGACGCGCGAAGCGTTGCGCGGCTATCTGGCGCGGCTCTCGCCGCACGGCATGATCGTGCTGCACGTCTCCAATCGCCACATGGAGCTTCGGCCGGTGGTCGCGGCGGTCGGCCAGGCGGAAGGGCTTGTCGCTGCCGAGAGGGCTGACGACCAGGCCAACAACTTCCCGGTGGACTTCCGCGCCAATGCGCAGGTGGTTGCGCTCACACGCAGCGAGGCGGATCTTGCGCCGCTGCTGGGCTCCGGCTGGCAGAAGGCCGAGACCAGCAAGATCGCGGCCTGGACCGACGACTACTCCGACATCATGGGCGCGATCCTGCGCAAGAAGCTAGCCCGCTAACTCCAGCAGCATATTTAGCGCCTCGATCACCGAGAGGCGCCGGATTTCCGAGCGCCCCACGTCGCCATAGCGTTTCTCGCGTTGGATCAATCGGCCGTCCTTTGCGGCGGCGGCGAAATGCACCAGCCCGACCGGCTTCTCGGCCGAGCCGCCGCCCGGACCGGCGACGCCGGTGATCGAAACGGTGAGATCGACGCCCGAGCGCGCGAGCGCCCCCCGCGCCATCGCTTCCCCTATCTGTCTGCTCACCGCGCCATGCGCTGCGAGGACCGCCTCCGGTACGCCGAGGAGCGCCATCTTGGCGGCATTCGAATACGTCACGAAGCCGCGATCGACCACATCGGACGAGCCGGCGATCTCGGTGAGCGCGCCCGCCACCAGTCCGCCGGTGCAGGACTCCGCCGTCGCAACGGTCCACTTGCGCGCGCGGCAGGCGGCGAGCACGCGCTCGGCCAGCGCGCGCGTCTGCGCGTCGATCACGGCGCGCTCCAGGGGAGGCGGATCGTGGCGGTGGCGTAGGCGGCGATGCCTTCGCCGTTGCCGATCGCGCCGAGCTTCTCGTTGGTGGTCGCCTTGACGCCGACGCGGTCGATCGTGAGCCCCGCGATCTCGGCGATGCGCGCCCGCATCGCGTCGCGATGCGGATTGACCTTCGGCGCCTCGCACACGATCGCAACGTCGAGGTGGCTGACCGCGCCGCCGCGCTGCTTCACCCGATCGACCGCGAAGGCGAGGAAGCGGTCGGAGGAGGCGCCGCGCCATTTCTCGTCGCTCGGCGGGAAGTGCACGCCGATGTCGCCGTCGGCCAGCGCGCCGAGGATCGCATCGGTCAGCGCATGCAGCGCAACGTCGGCATCCGAGTGACCCTGCAGCTTGCGCGCATGCGGGATCCTGATGCCGCCGAGCCAGACATGGTCGCCGCCCTGGTCGAAGGCGTGGATATCGTAGCCGATGCCGGTGCGCACATCGGACAGCGCGGCCTGCGCGTCGCGCTCGATGCGGGTGAAATCCTCCGGCGTCGTCATCTTCATGTTGCCGCGCTCGCCCTCGAATACCGTGACCTTCAAACCCGCCCATTCGATCAGCGCCGCATCGTCGGGAAAGCCCTCGCGGCCGACCTGCGCCGCGCGGCGGTGCGCGTCGAGCAGGGCCGCGTAGCGGAACGCCTGCGGCGTCTGAACGGTGCGCAGCGCCGAGCGATTGAGGGTCGAGGCGACGCCACCGTGCTCATCGACCAGCTTCACAGTGTCGGTCACCGCCAGGCCGGGAATCGCGGCGCCGCTCGCGCGCGCGGTCTCGATCGCGCGGGAAACCAGCGCCTGCGAGGTGAAGGGACGCGCGGCGTCATGCACGAGCACGATCTCGGGCGCCTCGGCGGCGAGGGCTTCAAGCCCGGCCTTGACCGAGCCCTGACGCGTCGCCGCGCCGGCGACCGGCTTGGCTAGGCGCAGGCCTTCCGCCGCGGCGGCGAAACGCGTGGAATCGTCGGGGTGGATCACCGGCAGCACGAGGTCGACCTCCGGGTGCTGGGTAAACACGCGCAAGCTCGCGCGCACCATCGGGGTGCCGCCCAACACCTTGTACTGCTTGGGAAAATCCAACCCGGACCGCGTCCCGCGGCCGGCTGCCACCACCACCGCGGCAACGCGCACTGCCATCATTTGCCCCGGTTCAACAATTCGGCCTAAGCCTTTAGCGCCTCCATCCAGCATGGCAAACCGCATTTTTCGCACCGTTTTCATCTGGCCGATTAATGTTGCATCGCAGCACTTGCGGCGGCGGTGAAATTGGCTAAACTCTGGGCATATGACTAGGCGCCTAAATTGTGTGCACTAAGACCGTGACAGTGCCTCCAACGACGGGGGATTTCGCCAAACCGCTGGCCCTGGGGCCGGCCGTTTTGCCGAATCGCGTGTTTCTCGCCCCGATGTCCGGCGTCACCGATGCGCCGTTCCGCAGGCTCGCTGCCCGTTTGGGCGCTGGGGCGGTGATCTCTGAAATGATCGCGAGTTCGGCGCTGGCCGAGGGCAAGCGCGACGCGCAGCGCCGGCTCGACGGCGAGGGGCTCGGCCTCAATATCGTGCAGCTCGCCGGATGCGAGGCGCGCTGGATGGCCGAGGGCGCGCGCATCGCCGCGAATGCCGGCGCCGACATCATCGATATCAACATGGGCTGTCCGGCCAAGCACGTCACCGGCGCGCAGTCCGGCTCCGCGCTGATGCGCGATCTCGACCATGCGCTGACCTTGATCGACGCGGTCGTCGGTGCGGTCGCGGTGCCGGTCACGCTGAAGATGCGGCTTGGCTGGGACGACAACTCACTCAATGCGCCCGAGCTTGCACGCCGCGCGGAAGCCGCCGGCGTCAAGCTCATCACGGTGCACGGCCGCACGCGCTGCCAGTTCTACAAGGGCGCAGCCGACTGGAGCGCGGTGCGCGCCGTGAAGCAGGCGGTCTCGATCCCGGTCGTGGTCAACGGCGACGTGACCGATTTCGAGCGCGCGGTCGCAGCGCTGTCGCTCTCCGGCGCGGATGGCGTGATGGTCGGGCGCGGCGCCAACGGGCGGCCGTGGTTTCCGGGCGATCTCGCGCATTATTTTGCGACCGGCGTGCAGCGCGCCGCGCCGTCGCTTGGCGAGCAGTTCACACTCACGGCCGCGCTCTACGACGAGATGCTGATCCATCACGGCGCGCGCATCGGCGTGCGCCACGCCCGCAAGCATCTGGGATGGGCGCTCGATGCCGCTGCCGACACCGCGGGCATCTCGCCCGACCAACTGAAGACGACGCGCGCGCATGTGCTGACGTCGGACGATGCCGCCGAGGTACGCCGCCGGCTGGCGGAGGCCTACGACGCCTTCGCCTGGAGGGCCGCGGCATGAACCAGGTGCTCCGGACGTTCGGCGGCGAGACCGCCGACACGGTGCTCAACGCGCTGCCGCACCCGGTGCTGATGGTCGCGCCGGACGGTAAGATCGCGGAGGCGAACGCCGCGGCGGAGGCGTTTTTCGAAGTCTCGATGCTGCTGCTGCGCCGGCATCAGTTGCGCGATCTCGTGCCGTTCGGCTCGCCGCTGCTCGCGCTGATCGAGCAGGTGCGCAGCCGCGGCTCGGCGGTGAACGAATATCGGGTCGACCTGTCCACGCCGCGCACCCAGAACGAGCGCCTCGTCGACCTCAATGTGGCGCCGGTGCCGGAGCGGCCCGGCCACGTCGTGGTGATGCTGCAGGAGCGCACCATCGCGGACAAGATGGGCCGCCAGCTCACCCATCGGGGCGCGGCACGCTCGGTCATCGCGCTCGCCGCGATGCTGGCGCACGAGATCAAGAACCCGCTGTCCGGAATCCGCGGCGCCGCGCAACTGCTCGAGCAGTCCGCCGGCGACGACGACCGCACACTGACGCGGCTGATCTGCGACGAGGCCGACCGCATCGTGAAGCTGGTCGACCGCATGGAGGTGTTCGCCGACGAGCGTCCGGTCGAGCGCGAGCCGGTCAACATTCACGTGGTGCTCGACCGGGTGAAGAAGCTCGCGCAATCGGGCTTTGCGCGCCACATCAAGTGCGTCGAAACCTACGATCCCTCGCTGCCGCCGGTGCTGGCGAACCACGACCAGTTCATCCAGATATTCCTCAACCTGGTGAAGAACGCCGCGGAAGCCATCGGCGACCAGCCGGACGG